>CAZKYR010000019.1:0-14217 GCA_964557035.1 uncultured Bacteroides sp.
CGATGGCATGGAGCATGTCGCTCACCTGCCTGACATTTGTCTATCTGAGTTTCGCAACCGCTCACCCGATGTGGCTCATCTACCTGTGCGTGTTCATCGAACAATTTGGCTACGGCTTTGGGTTCACCGCCTATATGCTCTATCTGATTTATTTCTCGGCAGGCGAATTCAAAACCTCACACTACGCCCTCTGCACCGGATTCATGGCCCTGAGCATCATGATACCGGGCCTATGGGCCGGCTATCTCCAGGAGTGGCTCGGCTATCGCATGTTCTTTATCTGGACAATGATTTGCTGTGCTGCTACCATCATCACCGCATCGTTCTTGAAAATCGACCCCGAATTTGGCAAAAAACAATGATACGCAACCTCTTACTCACCCTCATGTGCTCGCTCGCCATCTGCGCCCCGGCACAAGTGCGCCCCGGCATCGAGGTGCTTCGCGACAACAACTTTGACATCCTCAAAGGCAAACGTGTCGGTCTGCTCACAAATCCTACCGGTGTGGACAACGATCTCGTCTCGACAATCGACATCCTTGCCGACGCGCCCGAGGTCAACCTGGTCGCGCTCTTCGCTCCGGAACATGGAGTACGCGGCGACATTGTGGCCGGTCAAAGCGTCACGTCGGGCAAGGATGCACGCACAGGGTTGCCAGTCAGGTCGCTTTATGGCAATACTAAAATACCGACCGCAGCGATGCTCGCCGACATCGACGTCCTCGTGTATGACATCCAGGACAATGGCTCACGCTCGTACACGTTCATCTCAACCATGGGCAACGCCATGGCTGCGTGCGGCGAACATGGCAAGGAGTTTGTGGTGCTCGACCGCCCCAATCCCTTAGGTGGCATCAAAACCGAGGGACGTGTGCGCGACGAAGATTGTTCCTCGTTTGTCAGCCGCTATGCCATCCCTTATATCTACGGCCTGACATGCGGCGAGCTCGCGACCTACCTCAACGCAACAGGTCAAGCCGGCGCCAAAGCTGACCTGACTGTCGTGCCGATGGATGGATGGAGCCGCGATATGCTCTTTGAGGACACCGGGATGCCATGGGTGCAACCCTCTCCTCAGATACCGTCAGCCGATACAGCTGTCTACTACCCCGCCACCGGCATATTGGGCGAGCTGACCTACACATCTATCGGCGTGGGTTATACACTCCCGTTCATGACTGTCGCCGCGCCATGGATCAAAGCACGCCAGCTGTCTGACGCACTCAATGCACTCGATCTCACAGGTGTGAAATTCAGGCCGATATATTACAAGCCGGGGTATGGCATACATCGCGACAAGCAGATTGAGGGAGTGCAGATATACGTGACTGATGTCGAGGAGGCCGAACTGACACTGATACAATTTTACGTCATGCAGGAGCTTGCCCGGCTCTATCCCGAGCATCAACCGTTTGCGAGCGACCCGACGCGATTTGCCATGTTTGACAAGGTTGTCGGCACCAAAAAGTTGAGGCCCGCGTTTGCCAAACGCTATCGCGTCGACGACATCATCGACCTGTGGCACGAGGGGGTTGACCGGTGGCGCGAATCGGCGTCGCACTATCACCTGTATGACTGATCTCTGCCAAGACTCAAAAGGCCGCGTCACCCACAAATGACGCGGCCTTTATCATTATCGTATGAAAGCTGATTTTAGAATCTATTGTCGGACAGATTATCAGTAGAGCATTGTAAGCCAGACTGCCATCCAAAAAATCATATATGCGCCAAGCAGACAAAAAATCGCTTTGGTCGTTGATTTGAGCTTATATTTCATAAGGGTTGTGTTTTAGATTGTGAGTTACGAAAATTTCGATACATATCGGCGAGCTCGTCAGGCTGTATCTCGATTGAGTCGAGTTGCCTGAAAAAATAGTCAATCTCGTCGGTCAGGAATGTCTGGCGGCGCAACTGCCTGATAGCGGCGGCTGCATTGTCAGCGACAAAGTTGCCGATGCCGCGCTTGATGAACAAAATGTCGCGCTGCTGCAGATACTCGATCGCCCTCATCACAGTGTTGATGTTGACCTGCAGGTCTGCGCCCAGCTCGCGCACCGACTTGATTTTGCTGCCCGGCGGAAACTCGCCTTGCAGTATGCGATCGCATATCGAGTCGGCTATCTGCTTGAATATAGGGCGATTTGTCGTAAAATCTATTGCCATAGGTCACCAACGTTGTATGATTTCAATTTGACGATAGCGATAGTAGGCTATGATGAAGTTCGCGACTGTGAATACTATCGAGCTGCCAACAATTATCCAAGTTGGGTTTATAGTCGGCTCAACAAAAAAGAAATCGCTGTTGAATATACATATCACCAATACGACTGTCATCATCACATAAGCCATGATCTGCATCACGGCAAACGTCTTGAGAAACGACAACCGTGGCCACACAATCGAGCCCAGAAGATAAAACGATTGCTGCATGACCATTCCAACAATTGCAATCAACACTATGTCACGCATTTCGGTTATCTTTAATCCCTGGTCAATCAACGAGAATATCGACTTATCCTGACCGAAGAACCAAGTTGCCAGATTCATCCTCAGACATTCGGCCAGGAGATAGACAATCGTGACCGCAATCGGAGGAATAACTATTGAAAACAGACTGTCGGACAACATACGTTCACCGACCGTGGCAGGTTCCATCAACGTGATAGCCCTCTCTGATTTGGTGCGCAATCCGCCAAATGTCATCGAAGCCCCGATCGATGTCGCAAAGCTCATTAAAACCATATAGGCGAAAAACAAGACTGCGGCTGAGAACCCATAGCTGATATCAAGGGGATTCTGAATGAAATATTGCAGCCAGAGAGCACCGAAAACGGCGATAAGCAAGACGCCGAAAACGACTGCTATCTGCAACATCATCGAGCGACGTGTGATGACATATCGTTTTTTTAACAGCACACCAACGCGCCTAAAAGAGAACCGGTCAAAATCAAAATTGCGATTATCATTTTTCATAATTATTAAGCGATTGTGTTTTTAGAAAGAATAATTGGTGAATCAGATGACATTACATACTCAAACAACATCTCGATGTCGACATCACTGCTTGCATCTTCGTCATCCTTGAGGGGCAAAATTACTGAGAATCCGCCAATTGAGGGGCGGACATAGACAGCCTCTTTGACGACTGACGGGTCGGATGTCGTGCCGAATGTCCACTGTGACGTGATGTCGTAGGTCGAAGCATCGAGGCGTATGTGCCCTTTCTCGTCGATGATGATGATGTGGTCGAGCATACGGTCGATGTCGCGCACCTGATGAGTGGAGATGATAATGGTGCGCTCATCGTTCATGGCCGACGCGATGACGCTCCTGAACTGTGCTTTGCCGGGAATGTCAAGACCGTTTGTGGGCTCATCCATCAACAACAGCGACGTGTTGCAAGCAAGGGCAAAAGCGATGAAGGCTTTTTTGCGCTGTCCCATAGACATCGTGCCCATCGGGGTGTCACAGTCGATGCCAAACCGATTGAGGTTGGCATACATGTCGTCAAAGCTAAAATGCGGGTACATCGGCGATGTCACCTCGGCGTAGCGACGTATCGAGATGGCAGGCAACGTGAACTCCTCGGGGATGAGAAAGATGTCACTCATCACCGAGGGCAAACGCAAACGCGTGTTGATGCCGCGATAGGTCACGCGCCCCTCGGCACAGTTGAGCAAACCGGCAATGATGTAGAGCAGCGTCGATTTGCCGGCGCCGTTGGGCCCGAGCAATCCATAAACACCGCCGGCGGCAATGTCGAGCGAAAAATGCTCATAGATGGGGACAGGCCGCTTGGGATAACCGAATGTGATGTTTTCAATTTTTATCATAACGTTGAGTTGTTATAGTGTCATAGTGTCCTATTACACCGCAAAGGTATTACACATTTTTGAACCTTCCAAATTTTTTGCAACAATTTTTTTTGTAATTTTGTAGCAATTAACCCGCGAACTCGCGGCATTCATCACACAAACAGCTATAAATGAGAATTTTATCAGTCATATCAGCTCTATTAGTCATATTCACCGTCACAGCCGCCCGACGACCGTCCGACACCGCGCCACATCAGTCAGTAGGACTAGTGCTCAGCGGAGGTGGCGCTAAAGGCATCGCACACATAGGCGTCATCAAGGCTCTCGAAGACAACGACATCCCGATTGACTACATAGCCGGCACGTCGATGGGTGCCATCGTCGGCAGTCTGTATGCGTGCGGCTACACTCCCGAGGAGATGATGGCGCTGATCAAATCGCCCGAGTTCGGCCGCTGGTCAATGGGCGTGACCGATGAGAAGCTGACCTACTACTTCAGCAAGCCCGAACAGACCCCGGCGCTGATCACTATCCCCGTCGGGCGCTCCGACTCAATCGCGCCGGCATCCTTTTTGCCACACAGTTTCATCAATCCGGCACCGATGAATTTTGGGTTCATGGAGATATTCAGCGGCTACACTGCACAATGTCGCGGCGACTTCAACCGGCTGTTCGTGCCGTTCAGATGTGTTGCATCAGACGTCGAACACAAACACAAGGTTGTCTTTGCCGACGGCAGGCTCGAGGATGCCGTGCGCGCCTCAATGTCTTTCCCGATCGTGTTCAGGCCTATTGATGTCAACGGTGTGCCGCTGTATGACGGTGGCATTTACGACAACTTCCCGGTGGATGTGATGCGCGAAGACTTCGCGCCCTCGATCATGATAGGTGTGGATGTCCACACGCCCGCAACAGGCATTCAGGAGAACGACATCATGAACCAGCTCGAATCGATGATAATACAAAACAACGACTACGAGCTGCCTGCTGATGAGGGAATCAAGATCCATGTCAATGCGTCGCGCTACTCATTGCTCGATTTTGACAAAGCGCCCGCCATATACGCGTTGGGCTATGACAAAGCGATGTCCATGATGGATTCGATCAAGAGCCGCGTCACCACACGCACCCCCGCCGAGGCACGCAATCTGGCACGTCAGGTGTACAAAAGCCGGGTGCCATACGTGAGATTTGACTCTGTGAGCGTGAGCGGCGGCACACCTTCTCAGAACGAATACATCAAATATCTCTTCAAAGCCCAGGAGGAACACGACACCCTTGGCATCGCAGGCGCCCGCATGGCCTACTATCGCGCGCTGTCGCCCGGACGCCTGTCAAACCTGCTGCCGACAGCAGAATATGACGCCTCGACAGGGCTGTTTGACCTGACGCTCAAGGCCAGCGTCAAAAACAGTCTCACAGCCGGCATCGGAGGCTATTTCACAACTTCGTCATCAAACATGCTTTACCTGTCAGGATCCTACAGATCTCTGTCATTCAGCTCAATGGACGCACAGTTGGGCATCTGGTTGGGACAAAGCTATCAAGCCGGGTCGTTCACGGGCGACATGGTGCTGAAGACGACCACACCCTCCTCTATCGGCGTGCAGGTTGTGGCATCGCGACACAAATTCAGCGAAGATGACCGCATGTTCTATAACCTCAATTCACCGACATTTGTCACCTGTGGCGAAGTAATCACGCGCCTGCGGTATCAGATGGCGGCAGGGCGCAGCGGAGAGTGGTCGTTAGGGGCCGGCTATGTGCTCAGCATGCGCGACTACAATCCCGGAGTAGACATCAACAGGCAACGCAGCAGATTTGACACCGGCCAACTGTTGGGCCAATATATATACAACACGCTTGACAACACACTTTCACCCACCTCAGGCACCTTCATCAAAGCGTCAGCAGCCGCTTTCACCGGCAAATATCGCTTCAGGATCGAGGAAGGGAACGGCACAACCATGTCGCCGGCAGAAAACCGCACATGGGGAGAGGTGCATTTTGACGGCGGGATCTACGGGTCGCTCGGGACAAAATGGGCCCTCGGTGGACGAGTAACCGGCGTTTATTCAACACTTGGCCTGCTCGGCAACTACTATGCCACTGTCGCCAATGCTCCGGGATTCAATCCCACCCCGACCTCATACGACACCTTCAATCCCTCATTCCATGCAAACCAATATGTCACGGCCGGTATTATCCCGATGTGGATGCCGATTAACAATGTGTGTGTCAAGGCCGAGTTGCACGCCTTCATGCCGATGCGACGATTCATACACGAGAGCGACGAGGGGGTCAGCTACGGCTCATGGTTCGCGCCTGCAGGGCTCGAATTTTTTGGAGAGCTGTCAGCCGGCTACAATTTTCAGGCCACATCATTGAGAGCTTACCTCAATTACAAGACCGGCACAAACGCCGGCTGGGGCGTCGGGGTTGCCTTCGGCATCTTCATCCTCGCCCCCGACCGCATGTAATCCGTGACATCAGATAACCCTAAGATTTTTTTAAGTTAGTTATCAAAAAAGGGGTCATGTCAAAAAAAATGTTGTAACTTTGCAGACGCTTTGGGATAATTGTCAAACAGCACACACTCTTTGGCAGTAATAATCTCAAAGATGACAAGTTATCAGTCATCATGCGTCGACTGCATCAAAATATTTGTGCAGCGATGCAATAACGGCTTATTCAAGCCGTTAAATAATTAAAATAAGGAATAAAAACCAGTCAGATGAAATCAAGAAGTCTTTTACTTTTGTCGGCACTCCTGATGCTTTTTGCTACCTCATGCCACACATCAAAGACCTATCTCCCATATTTCCAAAACCTTCCGGAGCAAGCCGACGGCGTGTTTGACGCCAAACTCAATCCCTCGATCAAGATTGAGCCGGGCGATGAATTGGCCGTCACCATCACCTCGCGTATACCCGAGGCAACGGCGGGATACAATATGCCGCTTACCAACCCCGCAACCCGCGATGAGCTCGGTTTGTCAGCCACACCCCGTCTGCAAACCTACATCGTCAACACCGAGGGCGACATCACACTCCCGATCCTCGGCACCATACATGTCAGCGGCATGACAACCACCGAGTTGCAAAATTATCTCACAAAGCGTGTGAGCCAGGATGTTGAAGACCCGACGGTTCGCGTGCAGTTCATCAACTACTATGTCAATGTCATTGGCGAAGTAGCTCATCCCGGACGTCAAAAGGTGACGAGCGAGCGCTACTCGTTGCTCGACGCACTCGCACAAGCCGGCGACCTGACACAATATGGCGAACGCACAAACGTGCTACTGATTCGCGAGAACAACGGCAAACGCGAATATCACCACTTCAACCTCAATGACGCGAGCACCCTCGAGTCGCCCGTCTTCTACCTGCAGCAAAATGACGTCATCTATGTGACCCCTAACAAAACCCGTCAGGAGAACTCAAAATACAATCAAAACAACGCCTTCAAGATTCAGGTCACATCGACAATCGTGAGTGCAGTCTCGGTGATTGCCTCACTCGTGATTGCGTTGGTTGTTAAATAACGCAAGCTCCCTGTCCTCCTCGTCTCCCCTAACCAATCAAACACAAAGCTTATCATCACATCTGTCAACAGTCATGTCTAAAGAAAACGAAGAATATAAAGGAAAATCACGCCGTGCACCCCGTATCGGTTTGCAAGAATTATTGTCTTATTTCACCGCGCGCTGGTATTGGCTTGCACTCTCCGCAGTATTATTCACCGTTCTTGGTTTTTTATATGCACGCATAAAGGCTCCGATCTATCAGGTCGATGCCAACATCCGCATATCGCAAGATGAGGCGGGCGGCCTGCTCAGTATCGCCGGCTTCTCAGACCTGTTTGGCGGCGGCAACAGCGTTGAGGATGAGGTCTTTGTGGTACAATCTCACTCGGTTTTGCGCGACGTGGTCGAGGATAACCGTTTTTACATCGACCACTATGTACGCGAAGGTTTCATGCAAACCTACTTCAACTTCAACAGCTATCCTGTGGAAGTAATACCCCCCGTGGGCATTCAGGATACTCTTCGCAAGACATTGGGATTCAAAATCAAAGTCAACAAAGCCGGCAAAGCCGACATCACAATGAAAGCCGGCAAGGATAAATGTGCCAAGCTCGAGGATGCCACATTCCCGATTAACTTTGAGACACCCTACGGCCTATTTGTTTTTGTAAAGACCGACAACTATCCGGTCGACGAAAGTGTGACCACCAGCATTGTCGTGAGCAGTCTTGATGCCAAAGCCGAGGCGCTGTCGAGCCAACTCGACATCTCGGTGGCCAACCGCCAGTCAAACGTGATTTCGCTCTCATATAAGTCACCCTCTGTCGCATACGCAAAACTGTTGATTAACAGCATTATTGAGCAATATAACAAACGCGGCATCGAAGACAAAAACACGCAGGCGTCCCTGACGCTCAACTTCATTGACAACCGTCTCGACCTCATCACAGAAGCATTGGCGACGTCAGAGGATGAAGTGGCGCAGTACAAACGCGACAACAAAATCACCGACCTTCAAGCCGACGCCACATACGACTTCAATCAAAAGGGACAGCTCGAGACACAGCTCATCAGCACCGGCAATCGCCTCGAGATACTCGGCATGACACGCGACTTCTTGCGCAAACCCGAAAACGCATTCTCACTCCTCCCCGTCGCCGGCGAGGTATCAGGTCTCAATGACGCGCTGACAAAATACAATGAGCTTGTGCTCAATTACATGACCCTCTCAAGCACGGCCAAGGGCAACAATGCGACGCTTAAGACGCTCGAGGAGCAGATAACGGCGATGCGCTTAAATATCCTCAAATCGGTTGAGCGTTCGTACTCACAGCAACAGGCAGTATATACACGCCTCGAGCAAGAGATTAACAACACCGACAGCAAGCTCAACTCATTGCCGGCAAAAGAGCGCAAGTATATCGACATCATGCGTCAGCGCGAAATCAAGGAGCAACTCTATGTCTTCTTGTTGCAACGTCGCGAGGAGACAGCGATGATGATGGCCAATGCGCTCCCCAAAGGTATCATCATTGATGAAGCCTACGCACTCAACGAGCCGGTGGGCATGTCGCCCAAAATCCTGATGGCGGCCACATTCATGTTCGGCTTGCTCTTCCCTGCCTTCTTCTTCTATGTACGTCTGTTGATGCGCAACAAATTTGTCAATCGCGCAGAACTCGAAAAAGAGACAGACATCGCAATCTTGGGTGAAGTATGTACGGCAAAATCAGGCAATCCGATTGTTGTTCGTCCCGGACGCACATCATCGATATCCGAACTCTTCAGGTTGATCAGGACCAACCTGAGTTTTGTGGTCCAGGCCGGCCGAAGCAACACTATCCTGGTTACCTCGACGCGCTCGGGCGAAGGTAAATCGTTCATCGCTATAAACATCGGTGCATCAATATCATTGGCAGACAAAAAGGTGCTTCTGATCGGCATGGACATCCGCAAACCGATGCTTGAAGAGTATCTCGGCCTCGACCACAGACCCGGCCTGACGCAATATTTGTCATCAAATGAGGTGAAAGTGGATGACATCATACGCCGCAAACCGATCGCCGACCTCAACCTCGACATCATCACTGCCGGCCCCATACCGCCTAATCCCGGCGAATTACTCCTGTCAAAACACCTCGATGACCTGTTTGAGGAGTTGCACAAGCGCTATGACTACATCATCATCGACAGTGCACCTGTGGGCATGGTGAGCGACACGTTCACCTTGGCGCGCCTGACAGATGCAACGGTTTACGTGTGCCGCGCAAACTACACCACCCTCGACGACATCGAGTTTACCAACCGTCTTAAGGAGAGTGGTCGCCTGCCCAACATGTCGCTTGTTATCAACGGCACGAAAAAACAAAAAGGCTACGGCTACGGCTACGGCAATGTAGATGAAGAGTGAAACAAGCTGACCGACAGCGATGTTCATCACACTATTTTTCATAACGGCTACACTGTTTGGATTAGCTCAATATATTGACAATCAGACAGAGCGGACTCAACCGGCGGGGCTATTGTATGCGCTGCCGGTGACGCTGTTAGTGTTGATGTACGGCCTGCGCGACGGGTGGATGATCGACTTCACGATCTATGAGTACTCCTATCGAGTGATCGGTACTGATGTCCAGTATGAGCCGGGATTCGTATTGCTTCAACAGCTGTTGAGAAGGTGTGGATTTAGTTTCAACGGTGCGCTGTGCATTTACACTATCTTCCCGGTAGTCGGCTACATGTTGTTTGCTATGCTTCGGCGCAAACAAGCAGGCGTAATCATGATTTTGTTCATGACGATGAGTGTATCGTTGATTGCAAATAATATCAGATGGTCACTCGCATCGGGATGGATTTTCACTTCGATAGCCTTACTTGATCATAAAAAATATATATGGGCGGTAGTATGCGCCGTGACGGCGTCGCTGTTCCACCTGATGATAGCTCCGGTAACCATCATTCTTTGGATTCTTTACTTCTTCCCGGTGCTTAAAAACCGCTACGTTGCCCTTTTTCTCTGTTTTGCCAGTGTGGCAGTCTCCCCGGCCTTGATTGCCCAAATGCTGATGAATATGGCGACCGGCGTCATTGACTCAGGAGGTGTGGAGAGTGATTTGACGTTTTCCAATTATTTGTCAGACGAGAACGTAGCCGACAAATATTTTGCCGGTGAACGTTCTGAGATGTTTAACACCCTGTCGTTTAAACAAATACTCAGAAGTTTGATATTATTCTGCTGGCTGTTATGGGAAGGCGCCGAGATGATCAAAGAAAAATATAACAAAAGCCGTTTGCTCAAAATGTGCTACTGCATGGTAGCCATCTACGCATTCACCTTCTTTCCCACCTGGGGCATTGAGTTGGCACTGAGATATGTGGCACTGTTTGCGCTCGGCGTCCCCGTGCTCGCCACGGCAATCTTATATTGGGAAATAAAAGAAAATCGCTATCTATTCGCTTTTATAGGCGCAGCACTGCTGGCACTGAATTTTATCTTAATGTATATTCCTCTCACCAAAGAGTATGTGCTGAAATATATCCCGATTTAATCGGAGCCTGTAAAGAAGGACATGCAGCGTTAAAATAACATGAACAACATCTGTGTCAGTGTAATCATACCGGCCTACAACGCCCAAGACTATGTGGTCGAGTGCCTCGACAGCATACTCTGCGGGTATGACACGGATGATGTTGAGGTGATAGCTGTGAATGACGGCAGCAAAGACAACACCTCAACATTGTTGCACCAATATGCGGCTCGCGACCCGCGCGTCATTGTGATAGACAAGCCCAACGGGGGTGTCAGCAGTGCCCGCAATGCAGCGCTCGATGTCGCTCGCGGCAAGTGGCTGACCTTTGCCGACGCAGACGACACCTTCAGACCCGACGCTCTGAGAACTATCCTCGAGACTATCAAGGCACATGAAGACGCCGACATGATTGTCGGGTCGAGCATGGTGCTCAAAGATGGCGTGTCAGCCCCTCTCATCACTTTTGGCGATAGAACAGCGACGAATCCTATCGGTGAACTAAAGCATTTTGCACTCTGGTGTTATGCGCTCAAACGCTCAATAATCGAGAGAGAGCGGCTCAGGTTTGACACCGATTTAGGATTCTCTGAGGATCGTGTATTCCTGTGCCGATATGCCCTATGCGCCAACACGATAGTGTCTATCAGCCAATCGCTCTACAGCTATCGCATACACGGCGGCCAGGTCAACAAAACGCAGTCGGCACTACGCCAAGGCTCACACGAATTGTCAGCGGCAAAAGCAATCGACATGCTCATGGAAAAATGCACCGATGACACTCAGCGCGACGCCATCAGACGACACCGCGATTTCACAGTCAAAATTGCACTGCTGCACTTTGGCAAACAGGGTCACGCGCGAGGCGAATACAAGACATTTTTTGACCACTACAAACACCTCGACATCCGAGGCATGTCGGTGACAAAGGCAAAAGCATACTATGCCTACCGCACTCTCCGCACAAAATTGGCCCGTCTGCTCGGGCGCAGCTAAGAAGAAAAGTTAAAGCAGTCACTCGTCGATTTTTTTTAGAATATTTACACATCATTGCGCAAAAAAATCGAAGATTTTGCGTAACTTTGTGCTTGAGTACTGTCACGGGGAACCGGGCGCATCTAAAATCGTACCATGACAAGGCGTATAATCGCCCAATACCCAATGACTTCAACATATACCGGTCGGCGCGTCGCCGCCAACCGTCCTACATCGCGAGTTTCACTCTCACTCCGCGGCGGTCATGCCCTCAGCCCCTTAAACTGAGACAAGGCTGCCCCCTGCTTGATTATAAAAAAAACAACATAAATGATAAGTAAATGGACTTACTTACCCCTAACGACAGACGAACAAAAGATAGAGACACAGCTGGCACAAAAATTTGCAGCTGTGCCCCCAATCAGTGAGTTGCTTGTGCAACGCGGCATCAAGTCGGTAGAGGAAGCCGAGCGCTTTTTCAATCCGTCGCTTGATGACCTGCACGACCCCTTCCTGATGGACGGAATGGATCGTGCTGTCGAACGGCTCAACAGAGCCATGGGGGCAAAGGAGAAGATTATGGTCTATGGCGACTATGACGTCGACGGCACTACGGCCGTTGCGTTGGTGTATCGCTATCTGCGCCAATACTACTCCAACATCGATTATTATATACCCACTCGCTATGAGGACGGGTATGGCATCTCGTTGCACACAATCGACGAGTTTGCCCAACAGGGTGTCAAATTGGTCATCATTCTTGACTGTGGTGTCAAAGCGATCGATGAGATTGCCTATGCAAAGAGTCTGGGCATAGATTTTATCATATGCGACCACCATGTGCAAGACGAGGCCCTCCCGCCGGCGGTTGCCATCCTCAATCCCAAACTTGAGGGGAGCACCTATCCCTGCCGCGACCTCTCGGGCTGTGGCGTCGGCTACAAGCTGATGCAAGCGTTTGCCATCTCAAACGGCATCGACCAGGTCGACTTGCAAGCGCTCCTCGACTTGGTGGCCGTCAGCATCGCCGCTGACATCGTGCCCATCGTCGATGAGAACCGCATACTGGCCTATCACGGGCTCAAGCGCCTGAACGCCAATCCCAACACCGGCCTGCGCGCCATTATCCGCATCTGCCAACTGACCGGCAAAGAGCTGACCATCTCAGATGTGATTTTCAAGATCGGGCCCCGCATCAACGCTTCGGGCCGCATGCAGTCGGGGCGCGAGGCTGTCGAACTGCTGGTGACCCGAGACTACAACGACGCTTACAACCGCGCACTTGCCATCGACCAGTATAACCGCGACCGCAAAGAGCTCGACAAACGCATCACGCAAGAGGCCAACACCATCCTTGCCGAACGCGGCGAGGACCTCAATGCCCGACGCTCAATCGTCATCTACAACAGCGAGTGGCACAAAGGCATCATCGGCATTGTGGCATCGCGTCTGACAGAGCTCTATTACAAACCTGTGGTGGTGCTGACACAGTCAAACGGACTGGCGACCGGCTCGTCGCGCTCAGTGCAGGGATTTGACGTGTATAAAGCCATCGATGCGTGCCGCGACCTGCTCGAGAACTTCGGAGGCCACTCTTACGCTGTCGGTCTGTCGCTCAAGGTCGAGAATATCCCCGAGTTCACACGCCGCTTTGAAGAATATGTGGCAGCCAATATCACACCCTCTCAGCTGACGCCCAAGGTCGAGATTGACGCATACCTCACGTTTGCCGACATCACACCCGAGTTTGTCGAGACATTGCGCAAATTCAACCCCTACGGTCCCGGCAATCACAAACCGGTGTTCTGCACCCGCAACGTCATGGACTTTGGCACCGGCAAACTGGTGGGACGACAGCTCGAACACATCAAGCTCGAGCTGGTGGACGACACCTCGGGGAAAGTGTTCAACGGCATCGCCTTCAACTCGGCCCGGTTTTTTGACCACATCCACAAGCAGGGAAGGTTTGACATCTGCTACACCATCGAGGATAACAAGCATCATTCATCGCCCAACGCGATACAGTTGCTGGTGAAAGAAATACACATCCGCTGATGAGCGCCCCACTCTCTCCTCGCCAAATCCTCAAAAAATACTGGGGATATGATGCTTTTCGCCCATGCCAGGAAGAAATCATCAACTCTGTGCTTGCCGGCAACGACACGCTCGGGCTGATGCCAACCGGCGGCGGCAAATCGATCACATTCCAGGTGCCGGCAATGGCATTGCCCGGATTGACGATTGTTGTCACACCTCTCATCTCGTTGATGAAAGACCAGGTCGACAACCTGCGTCTGCGTGGCATCAGGGCGGTGTACCTTCACTCGGGACTTACACGCCGTGAAACCGAGACGGCGATGATCCGCTGTCAGAC
>CAZKYR010000020.1:0-14207 GCA_964557035.1 uncultured Bacteroides sp.
CGGCCTTTTTTACATTGCTCATAGATTGTCTATAAAAATGGTTTAATTATTTGCAAATCATCATTTTAGACTCTACTGAGGTGAAGTGAACGCCTCGTAGGCCAAAAATCGGGTCAAAGGTACGCAATGTTTTGGAATCAAAAAATTTTTTAAGCAAAAATATCGCTCCGAATTAGTGAAATATTGTTAATGATGTGGCTATATTTTGAATTATTGTTAATTTTAGTTTTAAACATTGATTTATATGTTAACGTCAGTTAATTAAGCTATCGCCATCTTCATCATCTCTCGACAAACCTCACGCGGTGCATGACGCCAGTCGCAGACTACTTGCATTAGAGACGCAGCTCCCGGTGGCGGTTGTGCCCCGCACGATAGCTGACATGCAGCCACCGACCGTTGCATTCGTCAATCAGCTGGTCGTACGGGAGCCCCAGCTTATTAATCATTGCGAGGAGGCGGCGGTTGGCATCGCGACTGCCGGCCGTGATGTCAGCTGCTTCGCCAAGCAAATGCTGAGAATTTGACACTCCACCCACAGCGCGGTTGAGAGCCTCACACCGATAGCCCGAATTCACCCTCAGCGGATGACCCCACGCTTCGCGCAGCGGATCGAGCAGATGCTCAACAAGTGCTCTCAACGCAGCTTTTACACTCACACTTGGCCTGTTGTCGATATGCAAACGTCGGGCAGTAGACGACTCGCACAGCTCATCGATAGTAAACCATTTCATCAAATATTCCATAACATCTTGTTTTAGCATTTAATTTGGGGAAATAAGATAGCAATTTTTTAGAGGGTGTAAGATAGGATTCAATTTGAAGGGTATATGATAACATTTAATTTGGAGGGTGGAAAACGTTTAATTAAATTTATCGGTTGCAAAATTACAGCCGCCCGCTGCCTACCCCACCCCCGATCCTCCAATACATGCGTACTACCCGCGCGCGTCCTACTGACAAGCAATGTATTAATCCATGCAGTAGCTGTTGGCGTAGCCAACGTCAACTCCGTTGGTCCACAAACAAAATCCCGGGCGGGGTCTCCGCTCGGGATTTTTATGTCAGGTCAGGCCGAAGCCTGCGTTAATCGATTAGAGGACAACTTTAGCGACCTCGGTGCCTTGACGACGGATGAACATGCCCTGACGGGGGTTCTCCACGCGTACGCCCTGGAGGTTGAAGTACTCAACGGGTGCGTTGGTGTTGTCAGCTGCGATTGCCTGTACGCCGTCAGCCTCTGATGTCACAAAACGGAAGTAGTCGTTGCTGACAAACATGAGCTCATCAGATGACATCTCACCATAGAGTGCGTCTACGTCTACTACAGGAACAAAGAGGTTTGCGTATGCGTCAAACTCGAGAGTGGGGTTTTTGTAGATGCCGAAGGGGTGTGTAGAAAGAACATCGCCATTGTTCTCAATTTTGCTGATGTTCTTAACTTCTGACCAGGGATTTGCATTCTGGAGATAGAACTCAATGTAGCTGTTGAAAGCGAAGTTGCCAAACTCAGTGCCTTGCATGTTGAGGCCGGCGTATGTGTTGCCGATGTAGCGACGGCCTTCAGCGCAGTAGATGTACATCAAACCCTCAACGAGCTCACCGCCCTGATATTTCTTGAACTCATCCTCACCAAGTTGGGGATCGTTAACATAGGGGTTAGCGATACGGATGGTGTTGGGGAAGAGAGTGTTGTACTGATAAGCAACATCCCAGGTGTCGGGCTCGAAGCCTAATGTCACGAGGAACGGATCGGTGAATTTGCCAATGTAGGGTTCGCCATAGTCACCCAATTGGAGAGTCTCTTTGCGAACTACCTCATAATCATCAGTGAGGAAGCCGTAGGGGTTGTTAGCAGACTGCACGCATGTGAATGCGAACGGATACCACTCTTCACGGATTGTGCCGCTGAAGTTGAGCTCGGTGTAGAAGAGGTAAACCAAAGGCAGACGGATTGCACCTGTCAGGGGATCATATGTTGCGGTGTGTTTAACAGCCTCGGTCACAGTCGCGGGGTCTTTAAACAAATAAGGTGCGATTTTGGGGAGCTCTGAATAAGAACATGTGTAAAGCTCGAGAGCCGAACCGTCGCTCCAGAACTCATCTACATGCCAAACTTTCTGCAAAGCTACACTTGCATAGTTTTCAGAGTCAACAACGATCTCAAACTGCTGGCCCACTTTGTAATAGAAGTCGTCAACAGTGTAGACTGTATTGCCGTCTTTCTCGGTCTTGGTAACAGCCATGCCTAACTGGTCAAAGCAAGCAAAAGTGATGTCATCGTAGTGGAACGAAGCCTCGGTGCAATAGTAGTCATCGGCACGCGACTCGATGCTCTCGAGCTTCACGGGAGCTGATTGACGCATGTTTTTAATCATCTCCATTGACTCGGCGGTCGCAACTTTGTTACACTTGATCTCAGGGTTGAATTGTACCTGAGGAATTGCCGCACTTGCACCAAACACTGCACAAGCAGCAAACAGGGTGGTGTAAAATTTCTTCATGTTTTTTAATGATTGGGTATTAATTGTTAGGTCGCCGCTGTCTCACACGGCTTTATCTCTTGATGACAACCGAACACCTGAGACGACAGTATTCCTAACGGTTGATTATGCTGCAAAATTAAATAATATTTCAAAACCGACAAACAATTTTTTAAAAAAAATGAAAAAGCCCCTCCTGATATGCGATTGATATTCGATTCTATCGCCGGCATTGATTGTCTGTCGGTTTGTGCCTGACCATTATAAACAAAACGACCGCGTTTCACAACGCAGTCGTTCCACTAAACCTTTATCTTAATCTAATACTATGAAAAACACACGTGCAAAATTAGGTATTCTCGCGATTTCGTGCAACAATTTTGCACAAAAAATAAAAATCTGTTTATTTGACTCGCCGCATTATATTAACAACTTTTAACAATCAACACCTCTCAATCTCACCTCTATCAATTATCTTTGCAACACCAAACCCTCTCATATGCAAATGAAAATCATCATTGAGCCGGCCTTTGCCGAGGCTGCTCCGCGCTACACAATGATTTATATGGAGGCCGACGTCGTCAACGGCCCGACGCCCGACCAACTCGACGCAGCCATCAATGCGCTGTGCCGGTCGATAGCCGATGTGATGCAACCCGGGGATATCAACAAGCGTCCGGCCATAGCCGCCACCCGAGCCGCCTACAAAGCGCTCGGCAAAGACCCGAGTCGCTACCGTCCGTCGCAAGAGCAGCTGATGAGACGTGTCGTCAAGGGCCTCGGGCTCTATCGCGTGGATGCCCTTGTGGATGCAGGCAACCTGGTGTCGATGACATGCGGCAACTCGCTCGGCATCTTTGACCGCGACAAAATCGTCGGCGACACCCTCACCCTCGGCGTGGGCCGCGAAGGGGAGCCATACGAGGGAATCGGCCGCGGCGAGCTCAACATCGCCGGTATGCCCGTGTTGCGCGACGCCGCCGGCGGCATCGGCACACCCACCTCAGACAATGAGCGTACAAAAGTGTCAGCCGACACCCGACGCATATCGGTCGTAATCAATGTGTACGACCCCGACGACATGCCGCTCGCCGAGGTCGAGCATCTGATGCGCGACACGCTGACACGGTTTTGCGAGGCCACAAACATACAAACCCAATATATCCGCCCATGAGAACGATGAGAATGTATCGCGGCAGCGTCAATCAACGTTTTGTCGATGAGATTGTCGAGGCTCTCCGCGACGGTGCGCTAATCATCTACCCCACCGACACACGCTATGCTTTGGGGTGTGACGCCCTCAACAATCGCGCTGTCGAACGCGTGTGTGCCATCAAGGGAGTCGACCCTAAGCGCAACACTCTGGCCGTGACATGCGCCGATTTGTCACAGGCGAGCGAATATGCCCGCATTGACAATGTCGCTTATCGCATTTTGCGTGAGGCGCTTCCCGGTCCCTACACTTTCATCCTCCCGGCCTCGACGACGCTCCCAAAGGTATTCAAGGGTCGCCGGCAGGTCGGCATTCGCATCCCCGACGACGACATCGCACGCGCCATCACCACGGCTTTGGGACACCCGCTGCTGACCACGACCATCGAGTGGGATGACGACCAGGGAGACGCATGTCTCCCCGAAGCTATCGTTGACCGATATGAGCACGAGAGTGTCGAAATAACGGTTGACGCGGGCGAATGCGAGCCCGAAATGTCAACCGTGGTTGACCTCACCGACCCTACCCGGCCTGACGTCATCCGCCATGGCAAAGGCGCATGGCCGTTATAATATTAAACTATTATAAATTATGAAAAAGATTCTCACCATCATCGCTGCCCTCGCCATCGTTGGCGGCGCATACGCATCAGATGCACAGACAGCACGGATCGACGGACGCACAGGCGCCACCGAGCAAACCGAGACCGTCGATGTTGACAAAGTGCTTGACAAAATCGACCGCCTGGTCACCAAAATCGAGAAATTGGCCAACCGCGGCACCGACTTGACCGAAAAAGAGCAGCAACAGCTGCAACAAGACCTCATCGCCACTCAAGAGGCTGTCAACCAGCTGCAGGGTGTCACACCCACAAAAGAGCAGTCAGATCGCGCCGAGAAACTGATGACGCGCCTGATGAACGTGATGGCCCGCTAATTTCACAAGGAATGCTGACGACACGCCGGCCAACCGCTACAACACGGTTGCGCTGCCGTGGTCTTCAGTCGTCATACTGCGTGGGGTCGGCGATGCCGGCCTCTGCCAGGGCCTCGCGACGCTCGACACATGTGCCGCAGCGTCCACAGTGCTTTTCACCTCCTTTGTAGCAGCTGTATGTCAAGGCATAGTCGACGCCCAGCCGGGCGCCGCGCTTAGCTATGTCCCCCTTGGTCAGATAGGTATAGGGGCAAACCAGCGACACTTTTGCATCGGTGCCGGCCATGATAGCCCCGTTCATCGCGTCGACAAACTCAGGGCGACAGTCGGGATAGATCGTATGGTCGCCCCCGTGATTGGCCAGCATGACATGCGCCAGGCCGCGACTCTCGGCGAGTCCTGCAGCCACGGCGAGCATGATGCCGTTGCGAAACGGCACGACCGTCGACGCCATATTGGCTTCGTCATATCGGCCCTCGGGTATCTTGTCAGCCCCTGACAAAAGCGAGCTCGCAAAATAGCGTCCCATGAAATCGAGATCGATCACCAGATGCTCGATGCCGAGGAGTGCGCAATTGGCACGTGCGCACTCAATCTCGCGGGCGTTGTGGTTCGAGCCATAGTTAAACGTCACGGCGAGAGCGATCTCATCCTTCATGTCGTGGAGCAGCGTCACAGAGTCCATGCCGCCCGACAAAACTATCAACGAATTTTTCTCTTTCATCACTGTCTGATTTTGACATTCAATTTTTCAGACTGCAAAATTACATCAATTTTTACGTCCCACCAAGTCATCATTGTTGATCGACGACGCGGTTTTCTTGACAAATGCGTTGAGCTTGCCAAATCTGTAGGATACCCTGATTGACACACTGCTCGCGTTCAACGAGTAGGACGTCGTGCGGCCCCGATAGCCGCTGTTCATGTCATAGGTGTAACTTTTTTGGGTCGACGGGCCAAAGATATTTCTTGCCGTCACGCCGACAATCAGGCGGTTATCTGCGAGAAACGAGCGTTGCAGGCCAATTGTGTAATCGCGGCCAAACGTATGATAGTCAGTGCGCGAGTAGATGCTGTAGAGCGAGCCGTTAGCCAGCCAGAGCGACGCCGACGCCTCGAGCTTCCACGGCAGTTTTTGGGTCACGCGGGTGAAGATGCTGTAATATGTTCCGCGCTCGGTGATGTCTGCGTCGGTGCTGTGTATCGATGAGTGTGTGACCGAGCCATTGAGCATCCAGCTCGTTTTGGGCGAAATCATCCACTGTGCCCATCCCGACAACATCAGCCGACGTATATTGTCAACGTTGCCGTATGTGGTGAAGGTGTGGTCATCCACGGTGTTGCTGATTTGGCTGATTATGTTGTTGCTGAACTCGTATGAGGCGGTCAGATTGGCGGACACTTTTGGCGTGATAAGCGAGTAGTTGAAGCTGATGTCGTTGTAGTGCGCGCTCCCTAAGTCGGGATTGCCGCACGAAGTCTCAGTTGGTGAGTAAGAGACAGCCGGATTGAGATAAGAAATGCCCGGGCGGTTGATGCGCGACGCATAAGTGAGCTTGAACGACGACACATCCGAGGCATTGAACGACACGGCGGCATTGGGCACAACATCGTTGAGCGAGCTGCCAAAATCTTCGCGCTCGTCATCAAAACGGGCACGCAGCTTTGAATACTCATAGCGCACGCCGGCACGCCCCCCCCAGCGTCCGAGCTTGAGCCGGTAGTCGGCATAGACTGCTGCAATGTCGGTCAGGTGCGTGAAACGGTCATCGAGACGCTGCCACCCGATGTAGTCTGACATCGTCGTGGAGTGGTTGTCGCGCCTGATATACTTGGCGCCAACGTCGAGCGTGTGCCCCTCGGCGAGCGGACGAGCCCAGTCGAGCTGCAGGGTGTGCTCGATAAATCGCAGATCAAAGTCTGAGTTCACACCCGTGTAGGGCACAGGCATGTTAAAACGGTCTTCATACTGTTCATCGCTGACGTTGTGCTGTCCGGTGGTAGAGAGCAGATAGGAGAGCGTGACAGTCTCGCCTTTGCGGCGCGTCGAGCGCTGATAGTTGACGCCAAAGCTCAGGTCAAGGTAGCTGAGCTTGGGCTGTGAAGAGTAGCGGGTGTAGCCATAGAGGCGGTCACCGTCAGGGTCAAACATATTGGTGCTGGTCACCGAGTTGTTGTGAAATCTGCCGTCATATCCGCTGCACTCAAACGTGACCAGGTTGAGCGTATCAGTCTCCCAGCTCGCCTCGACGCCCCAATATCCGAGCAAACCGTTGTTCTTGCTGTTGCTCTCACTGAGAAGACGGTTGCCGGTGTCGTCATACACGCGGTCAAACTCGTTGCGCGAGCGGCCGATGCGCTTTCCTTTGATGAAATTCATGCCGCCGTAGGCCGACAACGTCACTTTGCCGACCTGACCCATGAGCCACACGTTGGGGTGCGGAATATCACCGTTAGAGGAATAGTTGAGGGTCACGTTGCCTGTCACACCCTTGATGTCGGTATCCTCGAGCGTGACGATGTTGAGGATTGCCAGCGTTCCCTCGGCGTCTTCACGCGCACCGGGGTCAGTGATGACCTCTATTTTCTTGATCGACGAGGCCGGGATGGCCGCGAAAATATCTTTGGCGTTGTTGGTGAACGCACGGTTGGGACGCCCGTTCTTGTATATCTTGAAGTTGGAGGAGCCTTTGACCTTGATGGTGCCGTCGCTCTCGACCGTCACCATGGGCACCTTCTTGAGTATATCGCGCAGCGGCGACACGGCGGCCTCGGTGTCGGCCTGCACATCATAACCGATGCGGTCGATGTCGCGGCTGACGAGCGGGCGCTGTGCGGTCACGCTCACCTCGGCCAGCTCTACACTCGAGCTGCCGAGCTCAATCACGCCCAACACAACCTCAGTCTCCTCCTCAGGCACGTCAAAAAGACGCCCGGCATCAGTGCGACCCGTAGCCTGAGCGACAAGTCGGTAGCGTCCGGGAGCGGCGACATCGAGCCCAAAAACACCGGCGTCGTCAGCCGTAGCCAATACGACCGGCTTGACCGAATCGGTCAATTCATAGACCCTGACTGTCGCAAACGGCTCATCCTCACCGTCTGACATGATGTGACCCGTAATGCGGTGGGAAGCTGACAAGCCAACCGCTGCTAAAATCGAGCATATATATGCGAGTAAAAAACGTCTCATAAAAAATAAACTTGAAACAACTCGAAAAATAAACTGTAAACAACTCGTTAGACGCACCGGGGGCCAAATAATTACACCGTCGACAATTTTATTGTCACTCAGACTCTTATTTCCGTCGCTTGGGATTGGCCGGGAACCACCCCTTGGCCACGCGGTCGCGTTGCTCAAAAACCTCTTTGATGGTCCAGAAACTCGAGAATGCAAACACGCCTGACAACGTGGCGAGCGTCACATCGTCGACGCTCAACGACACACCGACGCCGGCGAGACCGAGAATCAAAAACCACCACCAGCAGCGCGTGCCGAAATAATACTCACACTTCACCACCACCGGGTGAAACAGTCCGATGATCAAAAAAGTGCAGATGCCGATGAAGAGGCCCAACAGGTGATGTGATTGCAGAAATTCAGTCATTTTTCTCCTTCTCTTGTTGCTTATATTTGTTATAGGCGGCAGCCATGCGGGTGTGATAGCCGCGCGACTTGTAGTTCGGTCCGTTATAACGGCGCGAAAAAGCCGCCCAGTCGTGATTTTTGAGATGCTCTATCAGGCCGTAGGTGCGACAAAAGTTAATGAACAGGTCGAGCTGATCGCGCTCTGACCGGCTCATGCGGTCGACAAAATCGTCGATATCGGATGCCCCGCACGCTTTCCAGCTCGTGCCGCCGATCTGAAACATTCCCCAGAACGTACCCTCGATAGCCGACCGGTCGTCAATCTTGCGGGCCGCGTCGAGACGTGCCTGTTGAGCCGCCTGATACGAGCCATATTTGCGGGCATTCGGGCGGTTGAACACAACCGGAAATTTTGATGTGTAGCGCGACAGATTGACGCCGTTGCGCTTGGCGTGTCGTCTGAACATGGCGAGGTCAAAATTGATCAACGGCTTCCCCTCGCTCCAGAATCCCTGGTGTGCTTTGCCCGCCTCGATGTCAACGACCGCCTTGATTGCCGCCACCTCGATGCCGAGGCTGTCAGCCACCTCGCGATAGTCCTCCTCGGTCAACTTGTATGATTTTGCCTGCGTCTCCACAGACGCTTCCTCTACGGTCGGGGCATCTTCACTGTGCGCGGCGGCACAGACTGCAATTGACGCGACGATAAATGATATACAGGTGGTTAGACATTTTTTCATGGCGATCGGCGGCTCGTTATAAATCAGGTGTACATGGCATTGATGATGCCTGCATAGTGACTGTTAATCACCGGGCGACGCAGCTTGAGGGTATTGGTCAGCTCGCCCGATTCCATCGTAAACTCGCGCGGCAAAAGCGTGAAACGTTTGATTTGTTCAAATCCGGCCAAGCCCTGCTGCAACTTGTCGATGCGCGACGAGATGAGTTTGACAATCTCGCTGTTGCGCACCAGGTCTTCCATGTTGCGATAGGCGATTTTCTTTTTGGCCGCATACTCTTTGATCGCTTCAAACGCGGGAATAATGATGGCTGTCACATACTTGCGGCTCTCGCCGATGACAGCGGCCTGTTCGATATAACGGTCTTGGCCCAGACGGCTTTCAAGCACCTGAGGCGCGATGTATTTGCCATTTGAGGTCTTGAACAGGTCCTTGATGCGGTCGGTGAGCACCAGCGCGCCCGACGCGTCAAAAAGGCCGGCATCGCCTGTGCGGAAGAATCCGTCATCGGTGAACGCTTCGGCGGTCACGTCAGGCTTGTTGTAGTAGCCACGCATCACCGTGGGGCCTTTGACCAGCACCTCGTTCTCATCGCCGATGCGCACCTCGAGCCGCGGCATCAACGTGCCCACGCTTCCAAACTCATACCCCACAACCGGGGCACACGTCACCGTGGCTGTCGTCTCGGACAAGCCATATCCGATGACAAGATTGACACCCATGATGTGGAAAAATTCGCAAATATCCTTGCTGATAGGGGCACCGGCAGTGGGATATATATTGCCGCGGTCGACTCCCATAGCACGTCGCACGGGCGCAAATACATTTTTGTCAAAGAACCGATAGGCCATGCGCGTCATCATCGGTGGCTGCTTGCCCTGCATCACGCATTCGAGATTATACTTGCGTCCCACCTTGAGGGCGGCTTTGACCATCAGCCGCTTAAAGGCATTCATCCGCGCCATTTTGTCTTGAATGGCGGTGTAAGCCTTCTCCCACACGCGCGGCACGCTGCACATACATGTCGGACGCACCTCGCGCAGCGAACGTGTCACCTCCTTAGGATCCTCGTTGACATAGACTTGAATCGACTGTGTGAGACAAAAATAGGTCCAAGCCTTTTCAAAGATATGGCACAGCGGCAAGAAACAGAGCGATGTATCATTGTCCGAGAGCATTGTCAGACGCTCGCGGTGTATCTCGATGGCCGCGTCAAAATTGGAGTGCGTCAGCATGGCGCCCTTAGGCTCACCGGTGGTGCCCGATGTGTAGATGAGCGTGGCCAGGTCGTCGGGAACGGCAGCCGCTGTGCGACGGCGCACCTCATCACGGGTCCCTTGCGAAGCGTTTTTGCCAAGTTCGATAAAATCAGCCCACGACATGACATTGTCACCCGACTCGGTGGTGTCATAAGTCACAATCAGACGCAGAGAGGGACACTCGTGCGCTATCGACTTGACAGCCTCGAGCAGCTCGCGCGTGCCGACAAAAATGATAGATGCGTGAGAATCGTTGAGGATATAGCGCACCTGCTCGGGACTCGAGGTAGAGTAGATCGAGACCGGCACCGCACGGTTAGCGTATGCGGCAAAATCGGTCATGATAACCTCGGCACGGTTAGCGCTGCAAATAGCGACCATGTCGCCCGGTCGGATATCGAGAATTTCAAGCGCCGCAGCGGCATCGTTGACAGCCGTCTGCAAATCGCGCCACGAAAGAGGAGTCCACTCGCCGGAGAGATTGCGCAGATGCAGAGCAGCCCGGTCGGGATGCTTTGACGCCTGCCTGTCAATAAGATGTGTCAACTCATTGCGCATAAGCGTATATATTATCGGCCATGCGAGAGAGGTTTGGCCCGGTGAAAATCATGTTCAAATTGATGCAAAGATAGCAATTTTTGTTCTAATATAACGCTTGTGCGGCCAAAATTGATTACCGGGGTGACTTAAACGACAAATAGTAAACATATTAATCCGAGTCAACCTTTGCAATACCCTCACATCACGTTGGCGATTGGAGGATGAGAGTGGTGTTTTCGCGATTTTTTTGTATCTTTGCATGGTTTTTGGAGGAGGCGCACTCGGCTTGCCGATATGCGCTATTTTATCCATGAGTTAATAATATGAAACAAAAGCAGTTGGCAATAATAGGCTCGACAGGGTCGATTGGCACGCAAGCTCTGAGTGTCGTATCGGAGCACCCCGAACGATTTGGCATATCGGTGCTTGTTGCCGGTCGCAAAGTCGATACCCTTGTGCAACAAGCACTTCGCTACCGTCCAAAATGCGCCATCATAGCTGATGAATCGCTGTTGTGGAAGCTCCGCAACGGTCTTGAGGGGAGCGGTATCGAATGTGCCGCCGGGGCACTGGCAATTGAGGACGCCATGACTCGCCCCGACATTGACACCGTCCTGACAGCCACGGTGGGATATAGCGGCCTCGCCCCTACGCTAAGGGCTATCCGTGCAGGCAAGGAAATTGCGCTTGCCAACAAAGAGACCCTCGTTGTGGCAGGCGACATAGTCACTGAGGCTGCAAAGCAACACGGAGTCAAGATCTACCCTGTCGACTCTGAGCACTCGGCCATCTATCAGTGTATTCGCGGCGAGGATCCTTCGCGCGTCAGACGCCTCATCGTCACCGCCTCGGGAGGACCGTTCCTGCACACACCTGCAGACAAACTGGCGACAGTCACCGTGGCCGATGCTCTCCACCACCCCAATTGGTCGATGGGCGCCAAAATCACCATCGACTCAGCCACCATGGTCAACAAAGCATTTGAAATCATCGAGGCGCGATGGCTGTTTGACTTGCCCGGTGACAAGATCACAGCTGTGGTTCACCCTCAGTCGATCGTTCACTCGATGGTCGAAATGACAGACGGCGCGGTGATGGCTCAGTTAGGCACGCCCGACATGAAACTGCCTATCAGGCTCGCACTCGCAGGCGGCGAACGCCTCGACCTCCCCGAGGGGAACGATCGCCTCGATTGGTCGCAGATGCTGACGCTGACATTTGAGCAGCCCGACCGCGAGCGATTCCCCGGCATCGAGTTGGGACACTACGCGCTCAGCCGCGGAGGCACGACAGCATGTGTCATCAATGCCGCCAACGAGGTGGCTGTGGATGCTTTTTTGCACGACCGCATACGCTATGTCGACATCATACCTGTCATCCACGAGGCACTCGTGCTCACACCTCACATCTCACATCCAAGCTATGACGATTATGTGGCAGTCAACGCACTGTCGCGAGTGACTGCCACCGAAATAATCAACAAAATCAAACACATCTAAATGGAGACTTTTCTGATCAAAGCGGCTCAACTCATCCTCGCGCTTGCACTGCTGATAGTGGTGCACGAGTTCGGTCACTATATTTTTGCACGCCTGTTTGGCATCAAGGTCGAAAAATTTTACCTCTTCTTCAACCCCTGGTTCTCACTGGTCAAATGGAAGCCCAAAGCGCCGTCAAAACGCAAATTAAACAAAAAAGGAGAACCCAAATCGTCGTGGCGCGACACCGAGTATGGCATCGGCTGGATACCGTTAGGAGGCTATTGCAAAATCGCCGGCATGATTGACGAGTCGATGGACAAGGAGCAGATGGCACAGGCTCCCAAGCCTGATGAGTTCAGGTCAAAGCCTGCCTACGCCCGTCTGCTGGTGATGTTGGGAGGCGTGATTTTCAACTTCGCGCTGGCCATCATCATTTATGCCGGCATCGCATGGTATTGGGGTGAGCGCGTCATCCCCTACGACACCGCTTCGGCAGGTATGATCTTCAACGACACGGCCAAAGAGATGGGATTTGAGGATGGCGACGTGCTGTTGGCCTCAGGGGGCAAACCGATTGATGTCACCGACCGTTCGCACCTCTACAAACTCATTGACGACGGTCACATCACCGTGTTGCGCGACGGACGCGACACAGTCGACATCGTCCTCCCCAAAGATGCCATGACTCGTCTCAACGCCGACATGCTCGAGGATGACGTGCCGATGTTCATGACCTACCGTCTGCCGGTGTACGTCAAGCAAACCGTCAATGGCGAGCCGGCTGTCGAGGCAGGTCTGCGCGAGGGTGACCACATCATTGCCATCAACGACACTCCCACTCCCGGATATGACCTGTTTGCACCCGAACTCCAAAAACATGGAGGGCAAGAGGTGATGCTCACCGTCGTTCGCGCCGAGGGAGACACCGTGCAACTCAAAGCCACACCCACGCCCGAGGGACGATTAGGTTTCAACCTGATGAACTACTATGAGGTCTACCCCTACAAAGACATCAAATACGGCATCCTTGAGTCGGTGCCGCGGGGTGTCAGTGACGGTGCCGGCATGATGGGCACGTATGTCAGCTCTCTAAAGCATCTTTTCTCGCGTGAGGGCGCACAGAGCATCGGCGGATTCGGCGCCATCGGCGCCATGTTCCCCGACCAATGGAACTGGCGCACATTCTGGGAACTGTGTGCATTTTTGTCAATCATTCTGGCCTTCATGAACGTGCTCCCCATTCCGGCGCTCGACGGCGGCCATGCGCTGTTCCTCATCGGCGAGCTCATCAGCGGCAAACGTCCGTCAGACAAATTTCTCGAATACGCGCAGATGACCGGCATGGCATTTTTGTTTGCCCTGCTGATCTATGCAAATTTCAATGACATCTATCGCTTCTTTATCAAATGACACAATACAAGACAGTGACGCTGCGGCGTGGCAAAGAGGAGTCGCTCAACCGCTTTCATCCCTGGGTATTCTCGGGTGCTATCGACCGCATGGATGACGGGATTGACGAGGGAGACACCGTGCGAGTGGTGGCAAGCGACGGCACGCTGTGCGGCGTGGGACACTATCAGATCGGCAGCATCGCCGTGCGGATGCTCGACTTTGGCGACACCACAGTCGACGCATCGTTCTACATGTCACGGCTTAACGACGCGTGGCGTCTGCGCCGCGTGTTGGGACTGCAACGCGAGGACAACACCGCATATCGTCTGGTGCATGGCGAGGGTGACTTCATCCCCGGGCTCATCGTCGACATCTACGGTCACACCGCCGTTGTGCAGGCTCACAGCCCCAGCATCCACTATGCCCGCGACATCATAGCCCGCTGCCTGACCGAGCAGCCCGAGGTAGGCATAAAGAACGTGTACTACAAGTCGGAGACCACTCTCCCCTACAAAGCTCAGCTCGACCCTCAGAACGACTACATCATCGGCAGCTACGAGACCGACATCGCCATTGA
>CAZKYR010000021.1:0-14164 GCA_964557035.1 uncultured Bacteroides sp.
TGCCAGATCTTTGATGTTTCCCATCTTTTTGATTTGCTGTATCTGAGCCATGAAATCGTCAAAGGTGAACTGATTTTTTGCGAACTTGGCCTGCAGCTCGGCAGCCTTTTTCTCGTCAAACTCTTTTTGAGCCTTCTCGACGAGTGAGACGATGTCGCCCATGCCGAGGATGCGGCCTGCCATGCGGTCGGGGTGAAATTGCTCGATGGCTTCGAGTTTTTCGCCAGTACCGATGAATTTAATTGGCTTGTCAACGACCGAACGTATCGAGATAGCGGCGCCGCCTTTGGTGTCGCCGTCGAGTTTGGTCAAGACGATGCCGTCGTAGTCGAGTCGGTTGTTAAACTCTTTGGCGGTCATCACCGCGCTCTGACCAATCATCGCATCGACCACAAAGAGAATCTCCTGGGGCTTCACGGCATTTTTTATAGCCTCAATCTCCTCCATCATTTTTTCATCGATTGCCAATCGGCCGGCGGTGTCTATGATGACGAGGTCGTTGTGATTCTCTTTTGCGTATTTGATTGCGTTGCGAGCGATTTGCACCGGGTCCTTGCTGTCAGGTTCGCTGTAGATTGGCACATTAATCTGCTCGGCCAGGACTTTGAGCTGGTCGACAGCGGCCGGACGATAGATGTCACAGGCAACGAGCAGTGGACGTTTGCCGTTCTCGCTCTTGAATTTTTTGGCCAATTTGCCTGAGAAGGTTGTTTTACCCGAGCCCTGGAGACCGGCCATCAATATGATAGCCGGGTTGCCTTGTATGTTCACCGGTGCCGCGGTGCCACCCATGACGGCTGCAAGCTCGTCGTGGACGATCTTGACCATCATCTCTTTGGGCTTGACGGCTGTGAGAACTTTCATGCCGAATGCCTTTTCCTTGACAGTCTTCATGAAGTTTTTAGCGACGCTATACTCAACATCGGCGTCGGTGAGGGCGCGACGCACCTCCTTGAGGGTGTCGTTGACGTTTAGCTCGGTGATGCGGCCTTCGCCTTTGAGGATTTTGAAGCTCTCCTCAATTTTTCTGGTTAAATTTTCAAACATAGTGGGTTGCCTTTATTTATTTGAGGAGGTTAGTCTTTGTGTCAGGGAAAATGACCGAGGGCTTGAAGTCGCGGGCTTCTTCGGGTGTCATCATCGCGTAAGCCATGATGATGATGATGTCGCCGGGCTGAACCTTGCGCGCAGCCGCGCCATTGAGGCATATCACACCCGAACCGCGCTCACCTGCGATGACATACGTGTCGAGGCGTTCGCCGTTGTTGTTGTCGACGATGTAGACACGCTCGCCCGGTATGATGCCGGCGGCATCGAGCAGTTCGCTGTCAATTGTGATACTACCGATGTAGTCGAGGCAAGCCTCTGTGACAGTCACTCGGTGTATCTTTGATTTTAAGACTTGAATTTGCATTGATCAGAAGTTATATCTTATGTTGTCTATCAGGCGGACGTCACCGCAATAGACTGTCACACAGCCTACGGGCGCGCCGTGGTCACCTGTTGCGTCCCAGCTGTCGACAGGTTGCATGGTCACCGGATCGACAATTTCATAATATTCGGTTTTCATTTCGGGCTGAGCGTCGAGTGTGTTGATGACAAAGTCGCGTGTCTGCCCGACGGTGTGCGTGCGGGCATACTCGACACTCTCTTTGAGCGTGCGATGGATGACAGGTGCCGTGGCACGCTGTGAGGGGGTGAGGCGTACATTGCGGCTGCTCATTGCCAAGCCGTCATCGTGACGGTGTATGGGGCAATCGATGATGTCGATGTCAAAACCCTCAAGCTCAACCATGCGTCTGATGACTGCAATTTGCTGAAAATCCTTTTCACCAAAATAGGCTCTGACAGGGCGGACAATGTCAAACAGCCGGCTCACTACCTGGGCAACGCCGTTGAAGTGACCGGGACGCATCGGGCCTTCCATCACTGCCGCCACTTCGCCGAGGTCAAACGTGCGAGTGTCAGGCTCGGGGTACATCTCTTCGACCGAGGGGATGAAGGCATAGTCTACACCGGCCTCTTCCATCAGTCGGCAATCGGCCTCCTCGGTGCGAGGATAAGTGGCAAGGTCGGTGGGGTTGTTAAATTGAGTAGGATTGACAAAGTCACTGACAACAACGATGTCATTGTCTTGACGAGCTCGTTTTATCAATGACAGATGTCCGTCGTGCAGTGCACCCATTGTGGGAACCAAAGCAACGGTGAGGTTGTGCGCTTTTGCGTCGCGGACACGATGTCTCAGTTCGTCGACAGTTCTGATAATTTCCATTTTGTTCACTGTATGTCTACGTGCGTGTAGAGAAATTGCGAGTGCAAAGTTACCACTTTTTTTAATAAGTTATGCAAAATTAGTGCCAAATTACCTAACTTTGCGGTGTGATTTCTAATAATGATTTTCAATCTCAGTTGCTCGAGAGCGCCGTCACCGAGTTGTCGCGTCTGCCGGGCATCGGCCGCAAGACGGCATTGCGTCTTGCGTTGCATCTGTTGCGCCGAGATGTGTCTGAGTCAGAGGCGCTTGGCAATGCCATCATTGACATGCGACGCGGCATCAACTACTGCCGTGTGTGTCACAACATCTCTGAGCACGAGATTTGCGGCATCTGTTCAAACCCCTCGCGCGACAGTTCGACAGTGTGTGTGGTTGAGTCGGTCAAGGATGTGATGATTTTTGAAAATACGGCTCAATATCGGGGTCTCTATCACGTCCTCGGCGGCATCATTTCGCCAATGGACGGCATCGGTCCCTCTGAGCTCGAAATTGACAGCCTTGTCGAGCGTGTCAGCGGCGGAACGGTAAATGAGGTTATTCTCGCCCTCGGCGCTACGATGGAGGGTGACACCACCTGCTTTTATATTTACAAACGCCTGTCAGCCGTGCGACCCGATGTGAAGGTGACTCAGCTGGCACGCGGCATGAGTGTCGGCAACGAAATTGAGTACACCGACGAGATCACACTCGGCCGCTCACTTCTCAACCGCACACTGTTCACCGATACTTTTGCATCGCGATGAAGCCTTTTTTAAACGACGACGTGATAAGGTTGAGAGCAGTCGAGCCTTATGATTTAGATTTGCTGCTTGAATGGGAGAATGACTCGTCCGAGTGGCACTCGGCGGTCAATATCGCTCCTTTTTCGCGATCGCAGATGCAAGCTTATATCGATAGTTACAGTGCTGATGTCGTTCGCGACGGCCAAGTCAGATTCATGATTCACGACAACTCGACCGACACGGCTGTCGGCATGGTTGACCTTTTTGATTTTGACGCAATCAATCGCCGGGCATCGGTCGGCATATTTGTGTGCCGCAATGCACGTGGTCGAGGGGTGGGGACACACGCGCTTGAAGCGATTGTGCGTTACGCGGGCAAATGCCTGATCCTAAATCAGCTCAGTGCTGTCATATCGTCCGACAATCAGGCATCGCTCGCTCTTTTTACAAAAAACGGATTTGTCCAATCAGGATGTCTGCGCGAGTGGTATGCGCGTCCTGACACTTCGTGTGGCTATGTAGATGCCGTCATTTGCCAAATCTTATTGTAAGAAACGCTCTAAGATAAGTTGACGACGGTGATGCCTGCGCCGCCAAATCGCACATCTTCGTCATGAAAGTCAGCGACACCCGCGATGGTGCCGAGATATTGCCGCAGGGCTGTCCTCAGTGCTCCTGTGCCGGTGCCGTGAAGTATTCGCACGCGTCCGGCGTTGAATCTGATTGCATCGTCGATGTAATAGGTCACCGCCTGTATGGCCTCATCGGCGCGCATCCCCCGCACATCTATCTCTTGCTTGAATTGCAGCTGTTTTTCGCGCTGAGAGTCGATGGTGGCTCTGCTCAGTGTGGTTGATTGTGATGAGGACAGCTGCGGGCGTTGCATGGTGTGCTTGAGACGGTCGGCCTTGACTGTAGTCTTTAGCGCGCCAAAAGCGACGGTGATGTTTTTGCCTTGTATCTCGAGCACTTTGCCGGGCACGCCCTGACCGTCGAGCTTGACAAAATCGCCGACGGCAATAGGTTTGGTTGCGGCAGGTTGGGCAGTGGTCTGTTCGGATTGTTTCTTCTTGCGTTTGGGTGCTTTTGCCAGCAGCGGATTCTCGGCCTCTTCGCGAGCCAGGGCCTCTTTCTCGGCTTTTAATTTGCGGCGTGCCTCAAGGGTGCGTTCGCGGTCGGCTTGTGCGCGTTTGATGTCGTGGATGGTGCGTTCGATGGCAGCGTTCGATCCGTCGAGTATCTTGCGAGCCTCCTCTTTTGCCTCGGCCAGGATGGTGCGACGTTGCAACCTCAGGTTGTCTGCATCGTTCTCATATCGTTCGAGCACCTCATCGATGCGTTTTTCTTTTTGGCGTATCGACATGCGCTTGTTTTCCCAATAGCGTTTGTCGCGGGCTATGTCGAGCAGATATTTGTCCATGTTGACGTAGTCGCTGCCGACAATGTCGCGTGCGTTGTCGATGATGTTTTGCGGCAATCCGTTTTTGCGTGCGATTTCGAGTGCAAACGACGAGCCGGGCGTACCAATCAGCAGGCGGTAGAGCGGCTGCATGAGCTGTCTGTCATAGAGCATCGAGCCGTTGATGAGCCCCGGAGTCTCGTCGGCAAAGTGCTTGATGTTCTGATAGTGAGTGGTGATTACGCCTCGCGCCTGCAGGTTGTTGAACTGCTGTAAGATGGCCTGTGCGATTGCGGCGCCGATCTGTGGCTCTGTGCCGCTGCCGAACTCGTCGATGAGCATCAGTGTGGACGATGTGCCGTGCGACAAAAAATGGCGCATGTTGCGCAGATGAGAAGAGTAGGTAGACAGGTCGTTTTCGATTGACTGGTCATCGCCTATGTCAACGAAGATGTTGTCAAAAGTGCCTACATGCGAGTTCTCGTATAATGGAGGCAGGAGTCCGCACTGTGTCATGTACTGGACAATGCCGACAGTCTTCAGGCATACCGATTTGCCGCCGGCATTCGGACCCGAAATAATCAGGATGCGGTTTTTATTGTCAAGGGTGATGTCGAGCGGCACTACCTCTTTGCCGTGACGCCTGAGGCTTTGCAACAACACGGGATGCACGGCGTGATACCACTCGATATAAGGCTCATCGAGGTTGTCGAGCATCGGCAGGCATCCGTTGATGTCGCGTGCATATAGGGCTTTTGACCTGATGAAATCAAGCTCACCTAACAGATTTTGGTCATGCAGGATGGTGTCGATATGTGGCCTGAGCTGCGATGTCAAGGCTGTGAGGATGCGTGTGATTTCCCGACGCTCCTCAGCCTGCAGTTCGCGGATGCGGTTGTTGGCCTGCACCACTTCGCCCGGTTCGATAAAGACGGTCTTGCCTGATGCCGACTCGTCGTGGACGATTCCGGTGATTTTGCGTTTGTGCATGGGAGAGACCGGGAGTACAAGTCGCCCGTCGCGCATGGTGGGTGTTGCGTCAGACTCTATGTATCCTTCGCTGACTGCCTTCGCCATCACACGTCGCATGATGGCGTTGACGGTGCCCGAGATGCCTTGAAGGTCGTGGCGGATGCGTGCCAGCTCGGGCGAGGCATTGTCGCGCACCTCGCCATATCGGTCGAGAACGCGGTCGATGTCGCGGAGCACTCCGGGCAGAGGGGTGAGTGCGGAGCATTTCTCACTAAGCAATTGATTCGCCGGTTGTGTGTCATCGGCGTTGTGCGCGAATTGGGACGCGGTGTCAGCCGTGAGTTGCAATGTGCGGGCAACAGTCAGCATGTCAGCCGCCGGGATGAATGTACCCTCGGGACGCGCGTGTTGCAACACGACGGTGATGTCGCCAAGAGAGTCGGGTTGCCACGGATCGTCTGACGACACGTTAGCGAGCATCTCGGCGGTGATGTTGAGGCGGTATTTTATTTCGGCAGGGTCGGTGCTCATCGTCATCGCATCGACATTGGCGATGCCCATAGGGCTTATGCACAACTCTTTTATAGATGAACGGATGCTGTCAAAGCCGATTTTTGTTTCAAAGCTGTCGGGGTATATCATAATCAGTGCAAAGTTACAAATTTTAAAAAAGTCAACAAACAAAAAATGTTAATGGAGTGTTATATAATCAAAAATCAGATGAGAGAGCCTTGAACGACATCAACCTCGCTCAAATTGACCAAAATTGAAGTAAAACTAAAAATTTATGAGTTATGAAATCTTTTAATGTAAATTATTGGGGCGTCACCAAAGGTTGGTGGGTAGTCCTGTTAATTGGTATCCTGATGGTAATCGGCGGCTTTGCTTATTGGTTCTGGCCTGCAGCCGGATATGCCGTAGCATCACAGATCTTTGGATGGTTGCTTGTCTTGGGCGGCATCGTTCAGTTGTGTGTATCATCAGGCGTTAATCGACCCAAAGGATGGGGATGGTGGCTTGCAGGCGGCGTGATCGACCTGTTCGTAGGCTTTATGCTTGTCAGAAGCATTGTCTTGTCTGAGGAAGTTTTGCCTTATTTCCTTGCTTTTGTATTCATTTTCTGGGGCATCGCACAGTTGGCTGCGTCAGTCAACACTCGCGGACGCCGCTACTGGTGGATGTATCTCATCAACGGCATCCTGTTGCTCATCATCGGATTCTTCTTCCTTGAGGCCGGTTTTGTACAGAATATGATAATGGTTAGCTTCCTCACCGCTCTGTCATTCATCTACTGGGGCTTCACCATCGCAGTTGCAGCATACGACATGCGACCCGGTGTAACCGAAGGCGAGTAATGAGAGAAAACAACCACAAGCCCGATTGAGGCTTAGATAAAAATACAAATGGGTCGAAATGTCTAAAAAGTTGGCTTTTCGGCCCATTAAATTTGTCGGAGAGATAATAATTTTTTAACTTTGCTAAACTTTGCACCCGATGTGGTGTCTAATATGAAAATTAACTCTCTTACCAACATATTATGAAGCTGAAATACATACTTGTCGCACTCACACTGATGTCCGCTGCGGTGATCACGTCATCGGCCCAAGGCTACTATGACGATGACATCTACTATGACGCCAAGAAGGCTGAGAAAGAGAAGGCTGCTCAGATACATAAGCAAAACTACGTGCCTAACACGGTTGTGGAGTATCCGGGTGCTGACACATACACGGTTGACTCCGGGTCGACCCGCGATGTTGACGAATATAACCGCCGCACATCGACGCCTGTCAACATTGTAGGTACACTCACCTACAACGATGACGGGACACAGACTTTCACTTACACCAAGCGTATCGAGCGCTACCACAATCCGGAGATAGTGTCAGGTTCTAACGATGACGAGTTGCAATATCTCTACTACACCGCTCAAGATGACCCGCAGACAACAGTAAACATCTATCTTGACGGCTATCCTTACTATCCCTATACCTCAGGATGGTACAGCGGCTATTACTCACCCTGGTACGGCAGCTATTATTCGCCGTGGTACTATAACTCGTGGGTGTATGACCCGTGGTATTATCCCGCATCATGGAGCTGGGGTTGGGGCCCGTCGTGGTCTTGGTCATGGGGCTGGGGAGGTGGTTGGGTGCCTCCGCACCGACCGCATCCGGGAGGCTCGCACGGTCCCGGCGGATATTGGGGTTGGTCACACTCGCCGGGTGCATCCCGTCCACACTATGGTTCGGCCAACGTTTCTCATCCGTCAAACGGCTATCGCTACAGCAACGCAAATCAGTCGGGACATGTCGGTCGTCCGACCTCACCCTCGACAGGTTGGGGCAGTTCGTCAGCGGGTTATAGGCCCGGCGCAGGCTCTCGTCCCGGCGCGTCAGGCTACAGCTCGGGCGGTTCATCAAACAGCAACAATCGCGGCACCTCGTCGGGCTATCGCAATAACTCGTCAAGCAACAGCAACCGCAACAACAGCTCGTCGGGCTATCGCAACAACTCATCAAGCAACAGCAATCGCAACAGTTCATCAGGCTATCGCAGCGGGTCGTCAGGAGGTTCACGCTCGTCGAGCGGATCACATTCATCGGGCAGCCGTGGCGGAGGCGGCAGTCGCGGACGTCACTAATCGCAGCAATGCCCACGAAATTTAAAATAGATTAAATTACCATCAACTTTTTCACCAATATGAAAATCCGTAGTCTCATTATGCCGGCGTCGCTCGTAGCCGCTGCTATGACAGTCAACGCGCAGAGCGCAATAGATGCCTATAACCTGACGCGATCAGATTTGCGCGGTACGGCACGATACATGTCAATGGCCGGTGCATTCGGTGCATTGGGAGGTGACCTGTCATCACTCAATCAAAATCCTGCCGGCATCGGTGTGTATCGCGGCAGTGAAATCGGGCTGACACTCGACCTCGACATCATGTCGAGCAAAACCGGCAGCGGTGACACTGATGACATGACCAAGTTCTACTGTAACAATTTCGGCTATATCGGCACGATCCAGACCGGCAACTCGATAGCTCCGACCTTCTCGTGGGGTGCGTCGTACTCGCGTGTGGCGTCGTTCAACCGCCGCTATCGCGGCTCTATCGGTGAGCTCAACACTTCACTGTCAAATTATATCGCCAATTACACCACTGCCGAGGGTCCCACAACAGCGACTCTCAACGGATATGACAACGGCTACAATCCCTATTTTGACAGCAACGCCGACTGGCTCTCGATTTTGGCGTATAACACTTACATGATAAATCCCATCGGCAACTCGGACAACGAGTACAACGGCTTGTGGCAAAAAGGTTCGTCAGGTAACGCAGAGTTTGATGTGGTCGAGAAGGGACACATCGATGAGTATGACATCAATTTTGGCGGCAACATTGCCAACCTGGTGTACTATGGCATCGGTTTCGGTATTTTTGACCTCGATTATACGCAAAGTGCCTTTTATGACGAGCAAATTTTTGATGGCCGCGTTCCCAACAAAAATGCCACCGGCACAGAGACAGGTACGGGTTACTATAGTCTGAGCAACTACAAGCACATCTCGGGCACCGGATTCAATTTCAAAATCGGTGCTATCCTCAAGCCTATCAATGAGTTTCGCATCGGTTTGGCTGTCCACACCCCGACATGGTACTCGCTGTCGAGCGATTTTGACGCGTCGACCCAATATAGCTTCTCGACATTCGGACAAGGGTACGGTGAGTTTGACACCCCGTTTGACGGATATAACTGGCGTCTCAAAACGCCGTGGCGTCTGATAGGGTCAGTAGCCGGCGTGATTGGGGGCCGAGCCATCTTGAGCATGGACTATGAGTATGATGCCTACAACGACATGACTGTCGGTGATAGCCGTGGTGCATTTGATCTTGTCACCGAGGATATCAAGGCATACAACCGCGGTTCATCGACCCTCAGCATCGGAGCCGAATATCGCGTCACGCCGTCGTTCAGCATCCGTGCCGGCTATCGCTACAAAGACAGCGACGTCATCCCAGAGGCGCGCAACCAAGACCTGCAAATCTACACAGCGGGTACACAACCGGCATACGCGTTTGATAACAAAGACCAGTATATCACGCTGGGCTTAGGCTTCCGCACAGGTGGTTTCTATATTGATGCAGCCTACGTGCATCGCAACCGTCAGAGTACATATCATGCATTCACCCCCTATGGTAACTTAGCCGGCGACTGGGTGTATGCGCCTGAGACAAAGCTGACCACCAACCACAACAATATCGTTCTTTCGCTCGGATATAAATTTTAATGGCTAAAAACGACAGCGTTGACCCGCAGAATTCACAACAGTTTGACATCAAGTCGATTGATACTGATAATGTTGAGTTCAAGAGGTTGGAGAATCTGATTGCCAACACGAGGCACTCGGTTTTCCTGACCGGCAAAGCCGGCACCGGCAAGTCAACGTTCCTGAAATATATCACGGCGACGACCGACAAAAAGTTTGTCGTCCTTGCACCCACCGGCATTGCAGCTGTCAATGCCGGTGGTGTGACGTTACATTCGTTTTTCAGGATACCGCTCCACTTTGTCTCGCCGGACGATCCTGACTTCTATGGCAAGAATGAACGCTTGCGCAAGAGGCTCAAGTATCCGCCTGAGCTGGTCAAGCTCATAAAAGAGATTGACCTGATTATCATCGATGAGATTTCGATGGTCAGGGCCGATATACTTGACTTTATTGACCGTGTGCTCAGAGTGTACACCAAGAATCACCGTGAGCCATTCGGTGGCAAACAGATGCTGCTCGTCGGTGACCTGTTTCAGCTCGAACCGGTCATCAAGGCCGATGAGCGTGAGATTCTCAGACGTTTCTACCGGTCTCCGTTTTTCTTTGACGCCAGGGTGTTTAACGACATCGAACTTGTCGCTATCGAGTTGCGCAAGGCCTACCGTCAGACCGATTTGACTTTTCTCGGATTGCTCGACCGTGTTCGCGACGGACACCCCACTCGCGACGACCTTGCTCTTATCAATTCGCGATTTTTACCTCCCGAGGCCGACGGCGGACGCATGGTGATGACATTGGCTTCGCGTCGCGACACAGTGGCGGCCATCAACAGCGAGCGTCTCGACAGGCTCAAGACCCCAGCCACTGTTTACGAGGCTGTGATCACCGGCGACTTCCCTGAGAGCGCATGGCCAACCGACCGTTCTCTCGAACTAAAGGTCGATGCCCAGGTGGTGTTCTTGCGCAATGACCGCGAGCGTCGTTGGGTCAACGGCACCATCGGACGCGTATATCAGATGAACGAAGACTTCATCACTGTCGAACTCGAGGACGGCTCGCGTCATGTTGTCGAGCCCGAGGTGTGGGACAATGTCAAGTACTCGTATGACGAAGTAGAGAACAAAGTAGTGTCGACCGTCATCGGGTCTTTTGAGCAGCTGCCGGTGCGCCTGGCCTGGGCCATAACGGTGCACAAGAGTCAGGGCCTGACTTTTGACAATGTCAAGATCGACATGGGTCGCGGTGCGTTCACCAGCGGTCAGACCTATGTCGCGCTGTCGCGCTGCACGTCGCTGCAGGGGCTGACACTGGCATCGCCGCTCGCCGACCGTGACATTTTTGTCAATCCTTTTGTCACCGAATTTGCCCGCAAGTTCAATGACAGGCAGGCCTACAACAGGGCGATTGTAAACGCCAAAGCCACATCGGCATTTGAGGCGGCCGCAGATGCGCTTACACGACGCCGACCTGTAGAGGCTGTCGCGCATGCTGTCGAGGCATTCAAGCTGCGACCTGATGAATTTGACCATCCGCGTCTCTATCGTTTTGTTAGTCGCAAGCTATCTTATATCAGCAAGATGCAGGCCGAGATAGATGAGCTCAAGGCTCAAATACAAGGTTATCGCGAACGTTTGGATGCCGTCGCTGACGAGTATGTCGCCATGGGGAATATATGTCTTGAGAACGAGTCAGATTTCGCGCCCGCCATTGCCAACTATGACCGCGCTCTCGAGATGTCGCCCGACTATATCCACGCGCTTTTGGGCAAAGCGAGGGCCTATGTCAACATGGGTGAATTGCACAAGGCGGTCGAGGTTTACGCTCATGCTCTCGAGTCACATCCCGACAACTACAACGCCGCCCTTGAGGCGGGCGATGTCTATGTCGCGCTCGACATGACGCACGAGGCGATGAATGTCTATCTGGTGGCAATCAGATTATCGCAGAGTAAGCGTCCCGAGCCGATGTTGCGGTTGGCTGACATCTATGAGTCCATCGGGGAATATGACGAGGCTGCCGAGCTTCGCGACATTGCACGACGGCTCAAAATCAAGCCCCGCAAAAAGAAAAAGTAACCGAACCATTCGTCATTGGCAAACGTTTTAATAATGAGAATATTAAAATGTAGTAATTATGGTTTGGTTCTGGATTATCTTTTTTGCAGTTGCCATCGGCGCATTTGCCGGGTGGTACTTTCTTGGTAAAAACAAAAAAGCAGCCGCAGCCGGGGCTGTAGCCGGCGGTTATGTCGCCATCAGATTTTTGGTTTGGCTGGCCGTCGTGGCGCTCTCCATCATGTTTATTCTCTGGCTCTTCAAGATAGTCTTTTAGACTTAAGACAAGGTGTGAACAGAGATTGGAATTTTGGTGAAAATTGATATAAATTAATTATGCTGATTTAGTGATATTTTCACAAATTTTTGACTCTGATTTAGTGGTGCCATCGGGAGGTTTCCGGTGGCTTTTTCTCATTACTTTTCTATCTGAAAGATTTTTATTATTTTTGCCGTTGAAAAACAAAACCCGATAGCTTGATATACAGGGGCTACCGGGGATCAACACTGCAAAGGTAGTGTTTCTTTTCCTTTTAAACAAATTTAGAGCCCGAAAATATCACAAAATTGAATGAATTTCGCCGAATTTCAAAATATAGTCTCACAAGAGCGTCTTGAACGGTATCTGATTGCCTGTAACAGAAATGAAGATAAGACAATCGAACTATACAAAGAAAACGTACATCTCTCATTGGAAATGTTCGCTGTAGTAGGTGCTTTTGAAATAGCATTACGGAATGCTGTTGATAGGATTATGGCCGCAACTTACGGCAATGATTGGCTAAGAGATGCCATCTCGCCCGGTGGCATCTTTGACATTCCAAAATGCCGAGATCATGCGAGAATCATTCGATCAGCCTATGAAAAATTGATGGATCATGGATGCTATACGCATGGACATTTGCTTGCCAAAATGGAGTTTGGCGTATGGAAGTATATGTTTTCAGGTCCGCAATACAGGGCTTCGGGGAGAGTGCTTCTAAGAGCATTTCCTATGAAGCCTACATCCACAAGGACAGTCCAGTATAATAATACTACTATATTCAATGAACTCGACCATGTGAATTCATTGAGAAATAGGATTGCGCACCATGAGCCAATTTGTTTCCCAACCGGATTCGCAGAGATAACTACAGACTATGTCAGATGGATATATTCAAAAATTCTGACGTTGTTTAGTTGGATGGACGTTGATTGTTATTCTTTTCTCAGTGGTCTTGACCACGTAATAAGTGTTTGCGACGCCATTGACAGATTAAAAGCTCGTTGATATTAGCCTGATGAAAGAATAATCAGCCGGAAAGGTGCGATATTAAGGGGATATTTTTTTAGAAAAATTAAGATATGTTGTGATTTCGGGGTGTAATATGGGCGCGAAATCGGCGTTTTTATATGCGAATCACTATGGAATCACTGAATTGCTATCCCCGGTTCAACCGGCCGCATTGAAAAAACGATGGAGTTAATAGTGATTACAATTTAGTAAAAATGAGTAAATTATTTGGTTAGTACGGAAATTTATACTAATTTTGCAAAGAATTAAGCAAATTGGAGAAAAAATTTTGTGCCATGTGTATCGTGAAGACTCACATGACAATTTTTGGAACCCTATAAATCTCAAACACACAAATCCCGCTAATTGGGAATGTAAATTATTAATATTAAACCAATTAACAACAAACACATGTATAAACGTCTGTTTACGTCATGCGCTACACTAACCATGCTTTTTGCGGGGGTGTGCGCAGGTGCGTCGACTGTTGAAGTGTGTCAAGGGGTAGGAGAGTCGTCTCAGCCGCTTGATAGTATTGTTGTGCCAAAATATTACAATATCAATCGCTCGGCGGTAAATCATGATCAGAGCCTTGAGCGTTTGCGTCAGGTCACTGACTCGCTGATGGCATCGACCGAGCTGACCTCTGTCACGATTGAGGGATACTCATCGCCCGACGGTCCGCAAGACCTAAACCGTCGTCTGGCGCTCAAACGTGCCAAGGGTATCCGCTCTTATCTCGTTGACCACTCGGGTGTGCCGGCGACGCTCATCACGGTGTCGTCTCATCCTGAGGATTGGGATGGCTTCAGAGCTGCCGTGGAGGCTGCCGACGACATGGCTGACCGCGACAAGGTGCTTGCGCTCATCGATGATGTCGCTGACCGCGATGCCTGCGAGAAGGCGCTCAGACGATTGTCGGGTGGCCGTGCGTGGCGTCAGATGGCGCGCGACATTTTCCCGTCGCTGCGTCGCACGGTGGTGACATTCCGTTTCCCCGGACGTGCTGTCGAGGTCGTTATCCCCGATGAGCAGTCGACCGAGGTCAACGACTATGTCGTGCCCGAGGAGCGCTATGTCAGCGTGGTTGATGTTGTAGAGGAGGAGCAGCCGGTCGCAGAACCGGTTGTGGTGCCGGTCGCCGAGCCGGGGCTCAATTGGTATATCAAGACCAATGTTCCGGCCTGGGCAATG
>CAZKYR010000022.1:0-14011 GCA_964557035.1 uncultured Bacteroides sp.
ATACCGGATTGTTTTTCTTACGACGTGACAGCACCTGAGCCAGACGCTCAATCTCAACCTCACGTCCAACGACCGGATCAAGACGACCCTCCTCGGCGGCTTTTGTCATGTCTATGCCAAATTTGTCGAGCACTGGAGTGTCAGCCGTGCGGCCTTTGCTGTGAGCCGAAGTAGATGGACGCGACGGAGCCTCCTCGGACGACTCTCTGTTTGCCCCCGAGCCAGGGAGTACGTCATCATCCTCATCATCTTCGTCACTGTCGGTGTATCCGGCCTGGGGAGACATGTCGGTTTTTATTTGTTTGAGTATCGCATCGTAAGAGATGCCTTCATTGTTAAATATTTCCATAAATTTCATCTTTTGTACCTCGGGATTGTGAAATAATGCCAGTAACAAATGTATCGGTTCGGTGAACTCGGACTTGACCATGTGCGATTCAAGCACACTCAGTTTGATCAATCGGTTGACGATGTCGCTCACCGACACCTCGGTCACGTTGCTGTTTGGCATTTCAAATAACAGTGCGTCGAGCCGCTTGCTGAGCTCATATGAAGACACGTTGCGAGTCAGATGTTCGATGACACGACTGACAGGCGATGACAAATCGCCCAAGAGCGCCAACATCAAATGCTCGGGTGTCACAATGGCATGTCCGTGCCTGATGGCTTGATGCCGTACCTCAACGAGTAACTGTTTGAATTCCTGTGAATAATTTGCTTGAAGCATATATAAAACAACAATTTTACTTATACTATAAACAATTAACGTGCCAAAAAGTAAGAGTCTGTCCAATAAAATATTTATTAACTCAGTCGTCGCAGATTATCAATCGCTTTTTGAGACCCGTGTTAGTGAACAATCCGGCGATCGAGATGCCCGATAATTCAAAAAAGTTTTTTGTGATTTGTCATCAATCGTTTGCAAAAAAAATCGTAAATTTGCACGTTAAAACGTGTGTGGCCTGATATGATATATCGTTCAGACCACATGCTCAGAGTTTTATCAATTAATGATATGATAGAAGAAGACCGTATACTAAAAATCAACATCGAAAACGAGATGAAGTCGGCCTACATCGACTACTCGATGTCTGTCATCGTCTCGCGTGCTTTGCCTGATGTCCGTGACGGCATGAAACCTGTTCACCGCCGTGTGCTTTTCGGCATGAACGAGATGGGCAATAATTCAAACAAACCACACAAAAAGTCTGCAAACTGTGTCGGAGAAGTCATGGGTAAATATCACCCTCATGGCGACTCGTCTATCTATGGCACTGTAGTGCGCATGGCCCAAGACTGGTCACTCAGGTACACCCTTGTAGACGGTCACGGCAACTTTGGCTCTGTTGACGGCGATCCTCCTGCCGCCATGCGTTACACCGAGGTCCGTCTTTCAAAGATGGGTGAGGAGATGTTGCGCGACATCGACAAGGAGACGGTCGACTTTCAACCCAACTATGACAACTCGCGCGTGGAGCCGACCGTGCTTCCCACACGTTTCCCCAATCTGTTGGTCAACGGTGCATCAGGCATCGCTGTGGGTATGGCTACCAACATGCCTCCCCACAACCTCACTGAGAGCATAAATGCCTGTGTCGCATTGATTGACAACCCTGAGCTCGCGGTCATCGACCTGATGCAATACATCGTTGCTCCCGACTTTCCCACCGGCGGCATCATCTGCGGTTATGCCGGTGTGCGTGAAGCTTTCGAGACCGGCCGCGGACGCATTGTCATCCGTGCAAAAGCCGAGATTGAGACCGAACGCGACTCAGAGTCTATTATCGTCAAAGAGATACCTTACGGAGTCAACAAGGCCGAACTGATTAAGTATATCGCCGATCTTGTCACCGAAAAGAAAATTGACGGCATCTCTGATATCAATGACGAGAGCGATTATAAGGGAATGCGCATCGTGATTAAGCTTGCTAAAGGTGCAAACGGCAATGTCGTACTCAACAAGCTCTATCGCATGACTCAGATGCAGGCATCATTCTCGGTCAACAACGTTGCGTTGGTGAATGGACGCCCCCGCACTCTCAACCTCAAAGAGTTGCTCGAGGCATTTATTGATCATCGTCATGATGTTGTGATTCGTCGCACTCAATATGAGCTCCGAAAAGCTAAAGAGCGTGCCCACATCCTCGAAGGCTTGCTCATTGCAGTAGACAACATCGATGAGGTCATCGCTATCATACGCGGCTCGAAAACGACCGATGAGGCACGTACACGTCTGTCCGAACGCTTTGGCCTGACTGATGCTCAGACACAGGCAATCTGTGAAATGCGTCTGCGCCAACTCACTAACATGGAGCAGGATAAACTCCGCAGCGACTATGACGAGCTTATGCGCGAAATTGCTCATCTCGAACTGATTCTCTCGGACGACCACGAGTGTCGCGAGTTGATAAAGAGCGAGTTGATCGAGGTACGCGACACATACGGTGACGAGCGTCGCACTGTCATCGATCCGCTTGCAGGAGATGTTATCGATGAGGATCTGGTACAGGATGACGAAATGATTATCACCATTTCGCATCTGGGCTACATCAAGCGCACTCCGCTGGCTGAGTTCCGCGCTCAAAACCGTGGCGGTGTCGGCTCTCGTGGCGCCAATTCGCGCGATGAAGATTTCATAGAGTATATTTATCCGGCGTCGATGCGCAACACGATGCTGTTCTTCACCGAGAAGGGTCTGGTTTACAAAATGAAAGTGTATAACCTCCCCGAGGGCGCGAAAAACACAAAGGGTCGCGCGATACAAAACCTGCTCAACATCAATGCCGATGACCGCGTGCGTGTGGTAATCCGTTGCAAACAGCTCGATGATCCGGAGTTTGTCAACAATCATTATTTGATTTTTGCTACACGCAAGGGTGTCATCAAGAAGAGTCTGCTCGCCGACTATGCGCGAGTCAACGCCAACGGTAAAAAGGCTATCCTCATTCGCGAAGATGACGATGTGATCGGCGTCGAGATGACCGATGGCTACTGCGACATCCTGATGGCAAACCGCAACGGACGTGCAAACCGCTTTAACGAAAATACAATCCGTTGCATGGGCCGCGTATCGACAGGTGTCCGCGGCATGCGTCTTGACAATGACCCGTCTGACGAAATCGTCGGCATGATTTGTATGCCTCAGGGCACCAATAAAAATGTCATGGTTGTCACCGAGAAAGGATATGGCAAACGTTCGCTGCTCGAGGACTATCGCATTACCAACCGCGGCGGCAAAGGCGTGAAAACAGTCAATATAACCGATAAAACCGGTCATCTTGTCACTCTGAAGGATGTTGATGATGAGAATGATTTGGTTATCATCAACAAGTCGGGTATCACACTGCGCATCCACGTTGCGGATATCCGTGTCATGGGTCGTGCAACCCAGGGTGTACGCCTGATTAACCTTGACAAACGCGGCGATGAAATTGCATCGGTTTGTGTTGTTGCATCTGATCCTGACGAAGATGTTGAAACAATAGATGCCAACGCCGAAGAGCTCCCCGCAACTCTCGAGGATGAAATCGATGACACCACCGAAGAATCAGAAAACGAAATTGAAGAATAAATCCACAAATAAATTTTCACGATCATGAAAAAAACAGTCATCTTGTCAGCTTGTCTGCTTAGCGGACTTGTGGCTATGGCTCAGACTGAATTGGTAAAGGAAGTCGAGCGCGAAATGAAGAGTTCACCCGAAGCTTACAGCACTGCTATGCAAAAATTGCAACCGGCATTCACCGACTCGGAGACCGCGCAGTCTGCCTATCCTTATTTTGTTGCCGGTAAAGGCGGCTACGACTACTTTGATAAAATGCAGGTTGTGCAGACACTCGGTGAGGCGGTTGACCAGAAAGCCATGGGTCACGGTCTTCTCGACGGCACCGCATATTTGCTCAAGGCTCTCCCCCTCGACAGCGTCGCTGATGCAAAAGGCAAAATTAAAACTAAATACTCTAAGGACATCATCAAGCTCATCAAAGGTCACTACATGGACCTTGACAATGCAGCACGCAACCTCAACGAGGGTGGCGACTACATGGGCGCATATGAAGCTTGGGACCTGATGCTCTCACTGCCTCACAATGCTGTGCTCGGCAACAATGCACCCGAGGCCCTTCCTGACAGCACTCAGGGTCAAATCCGCTACTTCCAGGGCATCGTCGCTCACCAAGGTGGTGACAATGCCAAATCTATGGAAGCGTTCGAGAAAGCTATCGCTCTCGGCTATGACAAACCTGATGTGTACAATTATGCCATCTCAAAAGCATCTGATCTGCACGACACTGCAAAAATGGCTGAGATTGCAAAGGCTGCTTTTGACAAATTTGGTGACACTCAGTATATCAACTACATCGTAAATGACAAAATTCAGAATAAGCAATATGACGAAGCCAAGGCCCTTCTTGACGATCTTATTGCCAAGAACCCCGAGTCGGCTAACCTTTATTTTGTCAAAGGTGTAGTCCTCGCAGGCATCGAGCACTATGAAGACTCTGCAGTAGCACTCAAAAAAGCTACTGAGCTCGACCCTGAGAATGCCCGCACTTGGGCTATGCTTGGTGACGTAGTCAAGTCTCAAGGTGTAAAACTCGATGAGAGTGCTCCCCAAGGCCGCGAATACAACCAATACTTCATCGACAACGTGATGCCGCTGTTTGCCGAGGCTTGTAAAGACTATGAAAAAGCTTGCGAACTCGATCCGGACAATTCACGTCAATCGCTCAATTCTCTCCGTCAACTCTACTACATTCTCGGTGAGCGCGATGAGGCTACTTACAAGCCTAAATATGAGGCTGTCTGTGCAAAACTTGGTATCAGCGCCGACTAAGCATTAACATTGAATATCTTTTTTAATGAGCTTTCATTGCAGTGAATTGCTGCATTGAAAGCTCATTGCTTTATCATTTACGAAAAAATTGCTAACTTTGTGTCAACAAACATTATTACTCCGCTATGCAAGATACAACTAAGCAATTTGATGAAGCGATTGTTTTGTGTCGCAATCTGTATATCAAAAAGTTACAGGATTATGGGCCCTCATGGCGTCTGATGCGCCCGTCGTCATTGACCGATCAGATTTTGATAAAGGCTCAGCGAATACGTTCGTTGCAAATCAAAGGTGAAGCAATGGTCAACGAAGGTATCTTGCCCGAATTTATCGGTATCGTCAACTATGGAATCATTGCTCTGATCCAGCTTGAACTGGGAGTATCGGACAAAAAAGATATCTCGACAGATGAGGCTGTCGAGCTTTATGACACATACATGGCAAAGACGCGCTCTCTGATGTTGCGTAAAAATCATGATTACGATGAAGCGTGGCGTCTGATGCGTGTCTCATCCTATGACGACATGATTTTGATGAAAGTGATGCGTACAAAAGAGATTGAGGACAATGCAGGACAGACTTTAGTCTCTGAGGGTGTGGATGCCAACTACATGGATATGGTCAATTATGCAATCTTTGGAATCATCAAACTCACCAACTGACAACAGCCGGGTATTCACCACTTTTGTTATTTTGCTGCGTGTATTAGTCGGAGCAGTCTTTGTCGTGTCCGGATTTGTGAAGATGATAGACATTTATGGCTTCATTTTCAAAATAGAGGAGTATCTGGCGGTGTGGCATTTTGTTGTGCCCCGCACCATCATATTGACCGGCGCGATGCTGTTGTGCGTCTTTGAGTTTGCAGGTGGAGTGATGGTTGCCACAGGCATTTGGAAACGCATGGCTGTCTGGTGGCTGACACTGATAATGTGTGGCATGACGCTTTTGACAGCCTGGATTTATTTTGCCGACCCGGTGGACGATTGTGGCTGTTTTGGCGACTTTGTCAAACTCTCTAACGGTGCCACATTCCTAAAGAATATTGTTTTGTTGGCAGCGCTATTGTGGCTGAGCAAGGTCAATTCGCGCGTCAAGCTCAATCTGTTTCATCCCTCGATTCAATGGATTCCCATAACGTTGTTGGTGGCCTATATCGTCTTGATCGGCCTTTATGGCTACAACGTTCAGCCGATGCTTGACTTCAGGCCATATCCTGTCGGAACACAATTGAGTGCCGCTCAATTTGATGAATCAGGCAACGAAGCAGATGAGATGCTTTTTATATATTCAAAAGACGGCCGCGAGAAGACGTTTGACATCGATCATCTGCCTGATGAGTCATGGACATTTGTTGATGCGATTTCCCCTGATGACGACTCGCAGGATTCATCTCTCACGATTTATGATGACAGCGAAGATGTCACGGAGGAAGTGCTCGATGGCGAAGGCGAAATGCTGATTTTGGTCATTGCAGAGCCGGCCCGCATGGATATATCATATACTTTTGCCCTGAACGAGCTGTACGAGTGGGCTATCAGCCATGATGTGCGTATGGTTGCTCTCATTGCTCCGTCTACTAACGGCATCGAGGTGTGGCGCGATCTCTCCATGGCTGATTATCCCTGTTATACGGTTGAAGACACCAAACTCAAAGAGCTCTCGCGTGGAGTAATGTCGCTTGTATATCTCGACAACGGACAAATTATTTGGAAGCGTGCATTAGGCTCACTGACTCCCGAAGACATAGAATCTATCACGTCAGACAGTGTAAAGCTAAGCACGTTTGCGCCTGAAAGCAAAGATCTGTTGATAAGGTTGACCCTGATTTTGATAGTTGCATTGATCGTGGTCTATTTAATTCAAGATACTATACAGCTAATTGCTCGCAAATTGCGTCGTCTTGACAAGAAATTATTGAATGAAGATGTCAAAGACTCAGAATGATATTTTAGCTCTGTGCCATGCAGCAAACATTGATGCAGCTTCATGTGAGCCGGTAGCACAGCAAGGATCATCACGTAAATATTTTCGTATCACCGACAAGGCCGGTAAGAAGTATATTGGCACATCGGGCACTGACGCAGCGGAGAATAGGGCTTTTATAGCATTGTCAGAACATCTGTCGCTGCAGGGTTGCCGAGTGCCGCGTGTCATCGCTGTTAGCGATGATCAAATGACCTACTTGCAGACTGATGTAGGTTCGACTTCGCTATATGAAGCATTTGTAGCGTCAGACGAGGCTACCCGTTACGAACTTTTGAAATCGTCAGTTGATCTGCTTGTCGACACGCAGAGTAAAGGAGGTAAGAGTCTGGCGTATGACAAAATTTGTTATCCTTCGCCTGCAATGGATGAGCGCAGCATCAGATGGGACCTCAATTATTTTAAATATTGTTTTCTCAAGGGCTACGGCATCGAGTTTGATGAGAGTCGGCTTGAGAATGACTTTGACGAGCTTGTCGGTCTTTTTGCATCGGTCTCACGCGTCGGTTTGATGCTCCGTGACTATCAGTCGCGCAATATACTGATAAACGACACAGGACTAAGTGTAATTGACTTTCAAGGTGCGCGTCGAGGCCCGATCGCCTATGATATAGTCTCTCTTTTGTGGCAGGCCCGGCTCGGACTCTCCACCGAACTGAGACAAGAGTTGGCCGAGTATTACATCGGGCGAATGAAGGAAGTAGCAAATATCGACGCTGAGGGCATGAGAGAAGACATCAGGTTGATGAAGTTGCTGCGAACATTACAGGTTCTCGGAGCATACGGATTCAGAGGGTTCACACAACATAAACCTCAGTTTATATCAAGCGTTCGCGGGGCTCTTGTCAATCTCAAAGAGTGCCTTGATGACAAGGTGTTGCCTATTCCTGAATATTTGCGGTCGGTTTTGACAGAGGTCGTCGCTAAAGGTTTAAAGGAAAAATTGACGGTGACTGTCAGGTCCTTTTCGTTCAAGAAAGGTCGGCCCGATGACACGGGTAATGAACATGGCGGCGGATACACGTTTGATTGCCGAGGTCTGCACAATCCCGGGCGATATGAAGAGTACAAGCATCTGACCGGACTTGACACAGCGGTGGCTGATTTTTTGGCGCGCGAGTCAGAAGTCTCCCTCTTTTTAGATCATGTCAAATCACTTGTTGACATGAGTGTCAACACATATTTGCGTCGAGGATTTGACTCGCTGACTGTAGACTTTGGATGCACTGGCGGGCAGCACCGGTCGGTGTATTGTGCGCACGCATTGGCGTTGCATCTTTCAGGCCGGCGTGATGTCAATGTCATTGAGGAACATTGTGTTCAAAATATGAAAAAAGAATATAAGGCACTATGATAGGAATGATATTTGCAGCCGGTCTCGGCACACGTCTGAAACCATTCACCGACCACCATCCGAAAGCATTGGTCAAGGTAGGTGATAAGCCTGCGATACAGCATGTAGTCGAGCGAATGGCCGATGCCGGCATCAGGCGCATTATCGTGAACGTGCATCATTTTGCCGACCAAGTCGTCAGGTTTTTGTATGAGAATAAGTTTTGGGGCCTCAATATAGTTTTCAGCGATGAGCGCAACCTATTGCTTGACACCGGTGGCGGTCTCAGGCGCGCTGCACAACGCCATCTGTTTAAAGACTTCGATGAACCGGTGCTGGTGCATAATGCCGATGTGATAACCGACTTGGACTTGAGACTTTTGATCGAGGCTCATCAGGGTGATGTCACTTTGTTGACTTCCAGGCGACAGTCGTCAAGGATGCTTTATTTTGATTGTGATGACCGCCTCAGAGGATGGCAAAATTTAAAGACCGGCGAATGTAGACCAGACGGTTTTGAGCCCGCTTCCGTAACTGATTCGCGTGCGTTCAACGGCATCCATGTCATGACTCCTCGTAAGGTCGTGCAGCTTATGCAAAACGTTGAGAACCCGGTTTTTCCAATCATGCCATTTTATTTGTCGCATTGCGATGTGCTTGATATAAAGGGGTTTATGCCTGAGGTTGATTTCAGATGGTTTGATGTCGGGCGTCCGGAGACGCTCCAACAAGCTGATGATTCATTTGGCGATTGGCGTTAGGTGCCTACTGACCGATGAGTTATTGAGTATTTAGAATTAAACCTGCAAAATAATGTCAGATAACATAGCAAAACAATCCACGCCAAACGATTTAGGTACTAAGCCGATAAGCAAACTATTGCTGCAATATTCGGTTCCTGCGATTATTGCTGCGGTGGCTACGTCACTTTACAATATCATCGACTCAATTTTTATCGGGCGCGGCGTCGGCGCACTCGCCATTTCGGGTCTTGCCATTACGTTCCCGTTGATGAATCTTGTTGTCGCATTCTGCACTCTCATCGCCGTTGGCGGTGCGACAATCAGCTCGATTTATCTTGGCCAGAAGAATGTCTCGAGAGCTACTGATGTTGTCAACAATGTTTTTGTGCTCTGTCTGATTCATTCGATAGTATTTGGCGGCTTAACCTATATTTTCCTTGACCCGATACTCTATTTCTTTGGCGCTACCGATGCCACGATAAGTTACGCCCGCGAATTTATGCAGGTGATTTTGATAGGCACTCCTATCTCATACATTTTTATCGGACTGAACAACCTTTTGCGAGCTACCGGTTATCCGGCAAAGGCAATGATATCGGCACTCATCTCGGTGATTGTCAATTTGGCTATAGCTCCCGTATTTATTTTTGTGCTCAATCTCGGCATCAAAGGAGCAGCACTTGCGACCATCTTAGGCCAGTCAGTGGCATTTGTCTGGGTGATGATACATTTCATGTCGCACAAGAGTTTTGTGCACTTCAAACGCGCCAACAGATGGCTGTCGCCGAGCATATTCAAACCGATTTATGCAATCGGTCTCTCTCCCTTTTTGATGAATGTCTGTGCATGCGTGGTGGTTATCTTCATCAACCGTGCATTGCTTGAATACGCCGAGGGGGACGGCAATCTCGCGGTCGGCGCCTATGGCATCATCAACCGTGCCACGATGTTTTTTGTGATGATAGTTTTTGGCATCACGCAAGGTATGCAGCCGATTTTGGGTTACAATTACGGTGCCGGACTAATAAGACGAGTACAAAAGACATTGCGCATAGGTATCATAATAGCCGTATCGGTGACGACATTTGGATGGCTCATGGTCGAGCTGTTCCCTGACACTGTTTCGGGCTTATTCACAGTCGAGAAGGTGTTGATAGATATTGCCCGAGACGGATTCAGAATATTCTTCGCATTCTATCCTCTTGTCGGTGCACAAGTCGTGATACAAAACTATTTTCAATCTATTGGAAAGCCAAAGATTTCGATTTTTCTTTCTCTCACCCGTCAGCTCATATTTTTGCTCCCGCCGTTGCTCATTCTTCCTCCCAGGCTGGGAATTAACGGCGTGTGGTGGTCAAATTCAATCTCTGACTGTCTTGCATTTATCTTGTCGGTGATAACGCTGATCATTATAAACCGCAAAATGTTAAGTAAATCTGCACAATGAAACATACTATACAGCTCGACCGAATCGACCCGGCGACAGCCTATGACCCTACACGCCTGAAAGTGTATGTGTCCGGACTTTTGAATATTGATGTTAACTCAATCAGTGCGATAGTGCCTCGCAGGCGGTCAATTGACGCACGTCAGCGCAGAGTGTGTATAAACCTGACTGCAGATGTATATGTGGGTGAGGAACCGTCAAAGGTTGACTATGATCCCCAGACTTACAACGATGTCTCGGCATCATCTCGCAGTGTCGTCATTGTCGGTGCAGGACCTGCCGGTTTGTTTGCCGCATTGCGGTTGCTTCAAAAAGGGATTAAACCCATCGTCCTCGAGCGTGGCAAGGATGTCGATTCACGGCGCATCGACATGGCTCAAATTAATCGCGAGGGTGTAATAGACCCCGATTCAAATTATTGTTTTGGTGAGGGAGGAGCCGGTGCTTTTTCGGATGGAAAGCTCTATACAAGGTCAAAAAAGCGAGGCCCGGTGGAAGTGGTTCTTCAAACCCTTCATTCACATGGTGCACCCGATGATATTTTGGTTGATGCACATCCTCACATAGGCACTGACAAGCTGCCGAATGTAATTAAAAATATTCGTCAGACAATAGTGAATCATGGTGGTGAAGTGCGATTTAATACACCTGTGTCTGACCTTATTATCAACGACGGGCGTGTGACAGGTGTCATCACCCGCGAAGGCGAAAAGATAATGGCCGACAGTGTCATCCTGGCAACCGGACACTCTGCGCGCGACACATACCGCATGTTAGCTGACCGTGAAGTGCAACTCGAGCTCAAAGGCATAGCGGTGGGCGTGCGTCTCGAACATCCTCAAAAACTGATTGACTCCATACAGTATCACAATCCCCGGGGGCGCGGCAAATGGCTCCCGCCGGCCGAGTATTCGATGTTGACACGTGTTGACGGCAGAGGGGTTTACTCATTCTGCATGTGTCCAGGAGGTTTCATCATCCCGGCTGCAAGTGCACCGGGCCAGCAGGTTGTCAACGGCATGTCACCTTCAAACCGCGGTACGCGTTGGGCCAACTCAGGAATGGTTGTCGAGGTCTTGCCCGATGATGTGCCCGAACGATTCAGATCACAAGGTGATCTGGCTATGATGGCTTGGCAAGAAGAGATTGAGAAGAAATTTTTTGAGGATGCCGGCAACACTCAAAACGCACCTGCCCAGAGAATGACTGATTTTGTGAAAGGACGGACATCACAGTCTCTCCCTGATACATCATACGCTCCGGGTATCCATCCCGCTCGAATTGATCAGCTGTTGCCTCAGCCTATAGCACGTCGTCTGCAAAAAGGGTTTGAAGAATTCGGACGTAAATCGCGTGGCTTTTTGACAGATGAAGCTGTGCTGATAGGTTGTGAAACACGTACGTCAGCACCTGTGCGCATTCCGCGCGACCAATTGACATTAGAGCATATCAATATCAAGGGGTTATATCCCTCGGGCGAGGGAGCCGGATATGCCGGTGGTATCGTCTCGGCAGCGATCGATGGCATGAGGTGTGCTGATGCGGTTGCTAAAGCTGTTTGTGCATCAGACGAGAAGCACACTGTTTAACCTTGTTGAGCAGCAGTGGATTCATCTCATCATTTTCATTGAGAAAATTCTCAACACAACGGGCCGCTTCTTTTGATCGATAACTATTCAAGAGTGATGCTGACCACGCGGCCGGAAAGAATATGTCGCCGGTCACCTGTATATCGGGCAACATTCTGAGTGAAGCATCAATATATTTGGTGCTGTGAGAATGACGCGAATGGTGATTGAGCATAGACAGCAATGTGCGTGTCCAGGGCTCGATCTGACGGTTTGCCGGATTGTTGAGCGATTCAAACAATGCATCGAGCGTGTCGCTGTCTGACACTGCGGCACGGCTTAGGAAATCAAATTTTCGCAAACGATCATTGTCTTTAATGCGGGCTCGTTGTCGTTCGAGGATTTCGTTAGACCTGTCGGGCATTGCAATTGCAAGCTCGAGAGCCAAATCGCAATAGTCATTGATGTCGAGAAGAGGACTTTCACCTGCATCCCAAAGGTCATATAGATAGCTAAGAGTTTGATCGTTACGTGCTGTTGATATCAATGCTCTGAGAGCAAGTAGTTTTCCTTGTTGAGATGAACTGTCATTGACAAGAGCCGTCACTTTAGACTCATAAGGGGCGACTCCGTCGGCCGGATAATCAAGTAAAGCTTCAGCGAGATAGCTTGCCAACAGAGACAAGGTTTGGCTGTCGGTAGTCTGACTCATGCCGCATATTAGAAAGTCGAGCCATTCCGGGGTAGAGATGTTGTTGACAAAATAATTTTCGTTGAGCATCAAAAGTGTGGCAAGACGTCCGACAGGTGGTAATTGAGAAAGGATTCCGTCAGGTGACCAAAAATCTGAGAGAAGGCGCGTCAGTATAGCGGAATCGACAGTCAAAAGTCCGTAAGCGCCGCCGTCTAACGAGGGTATAATGATATCGGCCGTCGTGATATTTTGTGCTTTTAGTTTAATACTGTCTGCTGACCCGTCGAATACTACATCAAATATCTCAAATCGTTTACCATCATAGACAAGTGTCTTAAAACTTTGCGGCCATATCAATTGTCGTCCGTACGGGTCTGACTGACTGACAGTGAGAAGGCCGTCGGCGAAATCAAACTTGATTTGTGGCATCCCTTTTTCATACACCCACACGCGACTGAAGTTCTCTAAATCGGCATCGCTAAACTCTTGCAACGATATCACGACATCATCCCATGTCGCATTACCATATGCATTATCTGAGAGATATTTGCGTATCCCACGTCTGAAGTTGTCGTTGCCTGCAATCTTTGCCAACTTGTCAATCATCAGCGGAGATTTGTTGTAGATGATGTTGTTGTAAATCAGACCGGCATCCTTTAGATTGTCGAGCTGTTGTTTAATCGGGGTCGTGCCGTCAGTAATGTCCTGATCTATAGCTGACGCCATGTAAACTCGCAGCCATTCAACGTCATGATCAAATTCGGGCAATAACCTGCGTGTCAGCTGTGCTGCAAAATAGTTGGCAAACACTTCCTTCGTCCAGACATCGTCAAACCATTCCATTGTTACGTAGTCGCCAAACCACATGTGAGAAGTCTCGTGGGCGATGACAGTGGCGCGTTTGAGCATGTCAGAGGCAGTTGCATTCTTTCCGAGGAAAAGGACATTGTCATTATAGAAAGTTGCGCCGGTATGCTCCATTCCGCCAAACTGAAATCCCGGCAATATCACAAGGTCATATTTGGCAAACGGGTAGGGGATGCCGGTGTATTCCTCAAGCTGATCGAGCGAAGAGTGCACCTGTTCAAAAATCGCATCGAGTTGTGAGAGACGGTCAGGGTCTGATTCGCGATAGTAAGCACCGATTGTGCGGCCATTGTTAGTGTGCTGACGATAATCAAACTCACCGGCAGCAAATGCAAACAGATATGTGCTCAATGGCTCAGTAGGGCCAAAGGTGACAGTACGTTTGCCAAAGCTGTTTGAGTCAGAGACGATCGGCGAGTTGCTCACCGCGCACCACTGCTCGGGCATGGTGAGAGTGAGATTATAGGTGGCTTTTAAATCGGGTTGATCAAAGCAGGGGAAGACTGAGTGCGCGCGATTAGGAACAAAAAGGGTGTAAAGAT
>CAZKYR010000023.1:0-8853 GCA_964557035.1 uncultured Bacteroides sp.
AAGACCGCTACTTCCAGGCCAATGAGACTGATGCAAAAAAACTTGTTCCCGAGGGCATTGCGGCTCGCGTACCTTACAAAGGCTCGCTCTACGAGGTCGTTTATCAGATGCTCGGCGGCCTCCGTGCCGGCATGGGCTATTGCGGTGCCAAAGACATCGAGGCGCTCCATCATGCACAGTTCACACGCATCACAAACGCGGGCGTAGCCGAGAGCCATCCCCACGATGTTGCAATCACATCTGAGGCTCCGAACTACAGCGCATCTCACCAATAAGAGAATATTTCACTATCAGCATACACGGCTGCTCCGACTCTCACCCGGGGCAGCCGTTTTTACATAAAGGTCATGATGCAAATTGTCCTGATTTGACCAAAAAAAATCATTGCTAAAAATAATAATAAAACAATTGCTACGTTATAATCTATAGCGACAATGCGTATTGTCGGTGCTCATTCATCAAACGAAAATAGCAACTCAGCAAATAAAACAGCAATGAAAAAAGGATTAATATCCCTATCGCTCATCACGTTAGCCATCGCAGGCATCTCGGCTAAGAAAAGCCCCGTGCTGCTCAATGTTGCAGGCAAAGACGTGACACTCGATGAGTTCGAGTATCTCTATCACAAAAACAATGCTCAGCAACAGTCCCCTCAGAGCATTGACGAATACCTCAAAATGTTCATCGACTACAAACTCAAAGTCGCTGATGCCGAAGCTGCTGGCCTTGACAACAGACAAGAGTTTGTGAGCGAATTTGATGGCTATCGCCGCGATCTTGCTCGTCCATACCTCACCGACACAGTCGTTGAGAATGCCATCTATCACAAAGAGTATGACCGTTTGCACGACAACATCGATGTCTCTCACATCATGTTGCCCCTCGGCGAAAATGCCGAGCAGTCGCAAGAATATGCTCAGCGTCTCGACTCAATACGTACGGCAATTCTTGCCGGCAGCGATTTTGAAACCCTTGCCCGCGAATTCTCTATCGACCGCGCTGTCACCTCCAACGGCGGACGCATGGGCTGGATAACAGCCTGCCGTCTTCCCTACACCTTTGAGGATGCCTCTTGGGAGACTCCAGTGGGCGAGATTTCACCGGTCATCAAAACTCCCTTTGGCCACCACATTGTCAAGGTGAACGACCGCCGCAAAGATCCGGGTCAGGTACATGCCCGCCACATCATCAAAGTCACACGCGGCATGTCACCCGAGCAAAAGGCCGTTGCCAAAGCTCAGATCGACTCTATCTATCAGACATTGATCAGCGGCGGCGACTTTGCCTCGACCGCAGCCCGCGAGAGCCAGGATGATTCTGCAAGCCATGGCGGCGACTTGGGTTTCTTTGGCCCCGGTCAGATGGTGCCCGACTTTGAGCAGGTCGCTTTTGCCCTCAACGATGGCCAGATCTCAGAGCCGTTCGAGACCCAATTCGGCTATCACATCGTGCAACGTATAGAGCACAAAGACCTTGACGATTATGAGACAGCCCTGCCGATGATCAAAAATGCTGTCAGCCGCGATGAGCGTTCTCTGCTCCCCGTCAAATCGCGCACCGAGCAGCTCATCAAAAAATATAATGCACATGTTGCTGCCGACACAGACAAAGCAATCCGCTCGGCAATCACTGCCAACAACGGCATCGACTCAACCATGATTGCATCTTTGCACGCAGACAAACGTCCTCTCATTGTGGTTGGCAAAAAATCAGTCCCCGTGTCTGAGGTCTTTGAAAAAATCGAAGCCATGCCTGATGCATCTGCCAAACACGCTCTTGATGCATATCAGTCAGCTCTCGACAGCAAGCTGTCAAATGTCGTTCAAGAGACCGAACGCGAGCGTCTGAGTGTCGAGAACAACGACTATCGCAATCTCCTCAACGAGTATCGCGACGGCATTTTGCTCTTTGAGATCAGCGACCGCAACGTGTGGTCTAAAGCCAAAGATGACAAAGAGGGTCTTGAAAACTATTTCCGCGCTCACCGCGACCGCTACCACTGGGATGCGCCCAAATTCAAGAGCTATGTCATCTTCTCGGACAACGACTCGATTGCCAACGCCGCACAGGAGTATCTCAACAACAACACTGTCGAAGATTCGCAATTGATCGAGACACTACGCAAACTCTATGGCCGCACGGTCAAAGTCGAGCGCGTCATCGCTGCCAAGGGTGACAACGCCATCACCGACTACCTCGCATTTGGCGGTGAAAAGCCTGCCGCTACAGGCCGCTGGGCATACTACTTTGCATACAAAGGTCGCGTAATTGACCAACCCGAGGAGGCGGCTGACGAGCGTGGTGCTGTCACCGGCGACTATCAGGCCTCGCTCGAAAAAGAGTGGTTGGAGAACCTCCACGCCAAATATCCTGTCAAAGTAAATGAAAAAGTACTCAAGCAGGCAAAATAAGTCTGACGCCAAACTATAACTTGAGCGGACTGACTGTCCCGGTATCGATCCGGGGCATCAGTCCGCTCAATTGCTTTTCACGACATGAAAAAAATATTTTTCTTTGCATCGATCGCATTGCTTGTCTCGACATCATGCAGTGACAAAACGACTGATGCCGACTATCTCGTCAGGGTCGAGGACAAGGTGCTGACTAAAGCCGACATTGACCGCATCATCCCCTCAGGACTGTCACCCCAAGACAGCACTGCGATGGCAACGGCCTACATACGTCAATGGATTGACGATGCACTGATCAACCAAATTGCGGCACGCAATGTCACCAATATGGACGAAATCGAGCAAAAGGTCGCCGAGTATCGCACGGCTCTAATCAATGCCGAATATCGCCGGCTGATGGCGGCCGAGGCCGGTGCGACCAAGTTTGACCCCGACACTATCCAAAACTATTATCTTGACCACATCGAGGACTTTACGCTTGACGCTCCTGTCATACGCGGCGTTCTTGTGCGTGTTGACTCCACGTTCACGGACATCAGCGATGTACGCAGACTCTATCGGTCGGACAAGCCCGATGACATCGACGATCTTGACAAACTGCTGACCGATGACGATGCATCGGGTATCACTTCATATGATTATTTTCGTGACAAATGGGTCGGTTGGGAACGCATCTCTGCCGCCGTTCCGTCAGACTTCGGCGGAGATGCCTCACACTTTTTGAAGTCAACCGACCATATTGAAGTGCAAGACAAGGGCTATACATGGCTGCTGCACATCAGCGACTACCGGCTCGCCGGGACGCCGGCCCCTGTCGAATATGTTCAACCCTCGATCGAGGCCGCCCTAACCAATGCGGCCCTGCTGCAACGCGACCGCGACCTCCGCAACCGGCTGCGCGACGAGGCCATCGAGGCGGGCAAACTCGACATCCGCGTCAACCTCTGACTCATACCTGTTGGTTCAAACCAAGTTTGCACAACAGACGAAAAACCGAGAACTTAATTTTTCAATTATTTTTTGTACTTTTGTGGACTAAGATTGTTATAAAAGATATTAAGGATAAATAATTCATCTGTATGAAAAAGATACTACTCATTGCGGCCGCAATGGTCGCCGGCACATCGCTCACTGTTCACGCTTATGATTGGAAGGACCTGCTCAAAGGAGCATCCAACCAAGGCAGCGAACAAACCGCAGACACTACCGAAACAACATCAGACAATAACACGTCAACCTCAAACTCTTTGATTTCGGGTCTCGTGGGCTTCGTGCAAGATGCTACAGGTCTCAACAAAGTCACCGAACAAGACCTTGTCGGAACATGGAACTATGTCGAGCCGGCTGTATCATTCCAAAGCGACAACCTGCTCAACAAAGCCGGGGGCGCAGCCGCTGCCACAGTAGTCGTCGACAAACTGCAACCTTATTATGAAAAGGTCGGATTGCAGCACTTCAGCGTGACATTCAACGAGGACAAGACCTTTGAGATGGGCGTCAGCAAAATCAAAATCAAAGGCTTATACTCAAAAAATGAGGATAACACATTTGCCCTCGAGGTACAGGTGATGGGCAAAACCGTCAAGACTATCACCACTTTCATCACGCGCTCGGGATCGGGCATGAGCATGACTTTTGATGCATCGTCGCTCATCACCCTCATCAACACCGTCAGCTCGCTCACCGGCAATTCAACACTCAAAGGCCTCTCGTCGCTCCTCAACAGCTATGACGGCATGACGGTCGGATTTAAGCTCGCAAAAGCGTCTAACTGATATAATTATTGCGGAGTGTGGCACCACGGCAACAAAATCGGTTTACCCGACAAATGTGGATTGCGCGACAGAGCTTTCGCCGCTTTGTCGTCAGGTCACACTGGTCAATAAAACTCATATCCACCCTATTGGGTGCACTCACGACAGCGGCATCAGTGACAACACTGGTGGCGCTGTTCATCTATGTCGGCTTTGACGACGGCTCGGTTGCCCACATGCCGTTGGTGCGTGTCATCAATGCGTCCCGCATCATCTTCATCATCAACGTCTGCTATGGCCTCACTCTCAACTACAGCACTGTTGTCAAGCAAAATCGCGTCATCAAATGGGTCGTTGACATCGCCATCCTGGTGACTCTGCTCCCGCTGATCTACCCGCGCCCCGAGCACCCGTGGATTGAGTGGCTCGACAGGTTGCTCTACAGCCGTGCATTTTTGTTTGCCGTCGTTGGCACATACAGCGTCGTTGACATCTGCTACGCTCTGTTCAGGCTCATGGGGCGCCGTGCAAATCCGTCAATGATACTGTCGGTCAGCTTTCTGTTCTTCATCATCATCGGCTCATTCGTGCTGATGATGCCACGTTGCCTCAATCAACCGATAAGCTACATCGACTCACTCTTTGTGTCCACGTCGGCCGTCTGCATCACAGGCCTCACGCCGGTGGACATCTCTGTCACCTTCACTCCATTCGGACAGCTGGTGCTTGCATTGCTGATACAGATTGGCGGATTGGGAGTGATGACTTTCACAAGCTTTTTCGCACTCTTTTTTCAAGGCAACACCTCGATCTACTCTCAGCTGATGGTCAAAGACATGGTGCAATCCAAGTCGATTAACTCACTGCTTCCCACCCTGCTCTACATTCTCGGTTTCACCCTCGTCATCGAGGCATGCGGTGCGATGTGCATCCTGTGGTCCATTCATGGCGTCATGCCCGGCATGTCCACCGGCGACGAGGTCGTTTTCGCTGCTTTTCATTCGCTCTCGGCCTTTTGCAATGCCGGATTCAGCACATTGCCCGACGGCATGGCCACCCCTGCGTTGATGAACAGCAGCGGCTCGATTTATCTCGTCATGTCGTGCCTGATCATCGCCGGAGGACTCGGTTTCCCGATCCTTGTCAACATCAAGGACAACATTGCCTCAAAAGGCCGACAACTATTCTCGCGACTCGTAGGCTCGGCTCCGTCAGCGTCGCGCGTACACATCTACGACATCAACACCAAAATTGTCCTCGTCACGACTTCAATCCTTTTCATCGTCAGCACACTCTCATTCCTCGCATTTGAATGGAACAACTCACTCGCCGGGCTTGATGTCAAAGACAAAGTGATCCAATCGTTTTTCACCTCGTGCAACATGCGCAGCGCCGGATTCACATCGGTCAACTATCTCAGCCTGTTCAACTACACCATCATCATGATGATGCTGATGATGTGGATTGGCGGCGGCTCGCAGTCGCTTGCCGGAGGTATCAAAGTCAACACCTTTGCCACAATGCTTATCAACCTCAAGGCCACGCTCCTTGAGCGCAAGCGGGTGACCGTGTTCAATCGCACCGTCGACAACGAGTCGGTGCGACGGGCAGGAGCCGTCATCGGACTCTCGATTCTATCGCTTTTTGTTTACATCATCATTCTCATCTCGCTCGAGCCGGTGCAGTCAGCTAAAGGCATCATCTACGAGGCCGTATCAGCGCTTTTCAACGTCGGCTCATCGCTCGACATCACCCCACACCTGAGCGACCTGTCAAAGATTGTCGTGTGCACCGCCATGTTTCTGGGCCGTGTGGGTCTGTTGTCACTGCTCATCGGCATAACCGGCCGACACCGCGAAAAACCCGTACTCTACCCCGCCGAGCGTATCACCATCAACTGACCTACAAAAAAAGACGCGCTCAATATTGAACGCGTCCTCTTTAACTATTTTTTCGAATCGGGTTGATTACTCACCTGCTACAGGGTTGCCGTCTTCGTCAATGTCGGCTTTGATCATTGTGCCGTTCCACATGTAGGGGCAATATGTGTTGTAGATGGGCAGCTCTGAGTCACAGTCGGTGATTGTGCAGTCGGTGAAGGTTACACCTTCGGTGTTGATATTACCTACCATCACACCTACCATTTTGTCATATACGCCACCGTAAGCACCTGTATTGGTCACTTTGACGTTCTTAACGTGGCAGTTGATGAACTGAGGGATACGGTTGGGGTTATCTTCGAGCGCTGCACCGCAAAGGCCGCCTACCGACCATGCACCTGTCACCTCTGAGTCCTCAACCGAGCAGTTGATGACTTGACCCTCGCAGATCGCACCTACGACAGCGCCTACACGGCCGTCTGTAGTAACGATTTTTGCGTTCTTTACGTGTACATTCTCAACTGTGCCATACACGTATGCAACCACGCCGGTGAAACGTTTTGTCACGTCCAATGTCTCGATGTTCTCAACAGTCAGGTTCTTGACTGTGCCGGTCATTTGACCGATGAGGCCATTAAATTGAGAGCCGTTTGAATTTGCGATCTTAACGTTTGAGATAGTGTGGTTTTTGCCGTCAAACGTAATTTGTTTGTCGGGTGTCCAGAGATTGATAGGCTCCATTTCCTCATTTTGCATGTCGATGTCACATGCGAGCGAAACAGTTGAGCCGGCAATAGCTTTGGTATCGGCAAACACTGTTGTGAACGCCTCCTTAGTGGTGACAGTGTAGAGTTTTGCGTCTTTGTTGTAATAGAGACCCTCAGACACCTCTTCGCCGAGGCCGATCATGTTGTCGGGTGTGGCAAAAATCTCATCCTTGGTCACATTGAACTCAGCGGGTGAGGTCAACAGCGGGCCATAGATGTTGGTGCGATAGTTGGCCTGCAGAGGAGCATTGGTCACGAGCACCTTTGTCATACCGGGGGTGTCGTCAGCCGCGCCGGCAACGTTGGTTGACTCAAGTGTAAGGTCAACGTTTGTGCCGCCGACAGGCACGAGGAGGTAGTTCATTGACAGATAGGTGTAGGTAGCGGGATCTACGGGGAATGTCTCACCGTCAGGACGCTGGTTGTAAGCAAGCACTACATCAGTCTCGCTGTCGGGGTCTACGTCCGAGTCAAGGAGGTTGAATGTCGTGTAAGCCTTGGCTGTCACCTTGGTGAAGATGTTCTTAGCCTCACCTGTTGTAGCGTCTTTGTCGTATGCTGCCGGAGCAACTACACCGGGGTGAGCGATGTCAGATGTACCCCAGTTGACCTGAGCCACCGGACGTGTCAGGGTGATGTCGTCGTTGAACGGACCGGTTACAACCTCTGTGGTGTACAGAGTGTAGAAGCAGTCATAATCGTCGAGATGGTAGTTGGCCATCTTGGTATAATCTACAGTCACTGTCTTTCCTTCGGGGCTGAATGTATACACATCGCCCGATTTGTGAGCAAAGAACGCGATTTTGTACGCGCGACCGTTGGCGAGCGAGAAGTTGACCTTAGTCTGCAGGCTGTTGCCGAATGTCACGGCTGTGGGTGTCTGTACCAGGTCGCCGGTGACTGCGTCATAAACAGCCATCTCAAGGTTCTCGGCTGTCAAACCGTCGCTAAATTGACGCGAACCGATGCCGGCAGGCAGATTGATTGTAAAGGTTGCGTTACCACCCAAGTTCACGGCCTCGGGCATATCCTCTTGCGAGCATGACGCAAAACCGATTGCAAGGAGTGATAAACTCCAGATTGATAAATTTTTCATAGTGATATTGTTGATTGATTAAAAATTGGACGCTTAGTCGATTGTGTCTTTGTTACCCTCGACTGTGATGGTAGAGGGAGTGTTGACATATACATATTGATTTTTATATGTTCCAGTCATATTGTCAAGTGTAGTGGTAGAGACGTTGTTTGTCACATAAATCATGATCTCTGCACCATCAATATATGGACCATCATTTTGCTGGCTGCCTACGATACCTCCTACAAATGTACCTGCCTCAAGTCTCTGAGCTGTGTTGGTACACTCTGTGACGGTGCCATGGTTGTAGAAAACACCGATAATGCCGCCGACGCTGCCGAGACTCTTGACAACAGCCGTGTTTTGGCATCCCTTGACGGTCACGGGTGCTTTGTCTGTGTATATATTAGCTGCGCCACTGTAACGTATCCATCCGATGATACCACCGGTGCCATAAGCATTTGAAGTGTTGATTACTTCACCGGTGTTGATACAATCGGTCACGTTGCCGATATTCTGCTGCTCGCCGACAATACCGCCGATCGAAGCTGCGTTACCTGTGACTGTACCTGAGTTGGTACAACCCTTAACATCACTTACGCTGAGACCGACGATGCCGCCTGCTACACCACCTTTTGTCGAGGTGACATTGCCGGTGTTGGTACAATTCTCGATGCTCATCGATTTGCCGCCTGCATTGTTGTAATATGCTGCGCCAACGATGCCGCCGCAGTTTGCGCCCGATGCTGTCACATCAGCTGCATTTGAACAATTTTTGACTGCGCCGTTTGACATTATGCGAGACACCACGCCGGCTGTTGCTTTGCCACCGTTGACGGTGCCCGAGAGGACATTCACGTTCTCAACGGTCGCGCCGTTTGCGAGCAGGCCGACAACCGCTGCTGTCTGCTCGGCTTTGGTCGAAGCGACGGTTACATTCTCAAGTTTGAGGTTGCGGACGGCCGC
>CAZKYR010000023.1:8863-13971 GCA_964557035.1 uncultured Bacteroides sp.
TGACAACCGGGAATAAAGCCACTGCACTGTCTGCAGTGTCATCTGACGGAGTGATAGTGAAATTTTTGATAGTGTAGCCTTTGCCATCAAACACGCCTGTGAAGGCTGTGCTGCCGGCGGCGACACCGCCGCCGTTACGGCCACCTGTTCCGATTGTGGGCATCTCGTGGCCACCCAAATCGATGTCGCCTGCGAGAGAAACTGTGTAGCCTTCAAGGTCGTTATTCATCACATACGCTGCGAGACCGGCGAGCTGTGCGGCAGATTTCACTGTCACTGTTTTGGCTGTCGTGTCGATGACGGGCTCCTCAGTTTTAGAGCCGTCCCAGGGAGTCGGGTCGAGATCGATGTCTTGGTCACCGCCAAAGATGGGATCTTTTGACACCTCATAGTCAGCCGACATTGTCAGCAGGCGACCATAGATGTTTGTGCGATAGTTGCGCTGATAGGGCACTGAGGGGATGTTGCGCTCAACGACTGCGGTCTCTGCCTCGCCGTTGAAGAATGAGAGTTTGAGGTCAATCAGGCTCGAATCTTCACCGGGAGCGAACAGATTGAGAGTGAAAAGATAGTCAAAGCCCTCGATCGGGAATGAGCCCAACTCGGCAGCTACGGGGGCTGCAGCCACGGCGGTTGTAAACTCAACCTCGTTGCTCAGAGTGCCGTCCAACACATTGAGTGTGTTGAATGCTTTGGCAGTCACCTTGGTGCGTACACCGTCGGGGAACACTTTAGCTACCGTGGCAGCGGGGTCGTTGGTGCCGATGTTGAACTGTGCCACAGGACGTGTCAGGGTAACGGCCTTTGCAACCACTGTTTTGCCGGCAGTCACCTCTTCCAAAGCGTAGAAGCAATCATAATCGGTAGCGGTGCCCATCTTGGCATAGTCAGCCTTGACGGTTTTGCTATTGAGGTCAAAAGTGTAAGCCTGATTTGCGGCATCGTGTGCAAAGAATACAACATTGTAGGTCGCGCCGGTCGACAGGTCAAAAGACACTGTCGTTGTGAGCGAATTTGCATCAAAGGTCACCTCTTTTGAGTCAACTAATGCGGGCTCGTCCCATTGGCTTTCGGCTTTGGTGTAGACAGCAGCCACAAGGTTTGTAGCCTGATAGCCGTCGCCCAAAACGGCGCGTGAGTCTACTTTATTGTCTAACGAAACGGTAAATACTACATTGCCGTCTCCATCGAGTGCGGGATTGATGGTATTGTCCTCTGAGCAAGATGCGAGGCCAACCGTAAGGAGTGCGACACTCCACATTAATACTTTCTTCATTGTATATTGTGTTATATGAGGAAATTATTCAACTTATTTTGAAATCTTCACGGTGTATTTGGGGTTGACTGTGATGCCGTTAGCAGTGACTGTCTCTGACAGGTCAACTGTCTCAGACTTGTAGCCGGTGGCCGGTGTGCCTCCGATTGAGAGGTTCTTGTACAAACCGCCTTTCAGTACCATAGTCGATTTTTTAGATGACGAGCAATAGAGTGTATTAGCTCTGAGAGCCCAGAATTTACCGCCGTTGACTGTCACTGACGATCCGCTCGAATACGTGTCAGGGTCAAGTGCCAATGCGTAGAATGAGTTATCCTCACCGTTGCAGATAAATGTACCGTCATTGATTACTACTTCACCCTTATTAGAGTCAATACGCATACATCCGAAGTTGCCGATAAATGTACCGCCATTGATGGTGAGATTACATTTGCCTCCGACTTCGAGAACGTACGAACCGCTCTTGGTGTTGACAAACTCACCACCGTTGATGACCGCGGTGCCCTCATTGGGCTGACCGTTCTTCATGAAGTTGAGTGTCACTGCGGCACCCTGGAGTGCATTAAACTGACCGCCATTGATTGTGATATCACCCGAAGAATGAACAGCAGCGGCCGAGTGTGTATTTGCAGTAGTGGTGAACACGCCGTCTTCGATTACCAATGAACCTCCGACCTCGTTGATTACAACAAAGTTTGATCCGGTGAATGAGCCGCCGCCATTGATGGTGAGCTCAGAGTTATTCTGGATAGCGTTTGAGCCGACCGATACGGTTGCACCTTCGGGAATCGAGATGGTCGTCGGTGTGTTGACTGTCAATGTTTCGGTGATTGTGATGTTGGCATTTTCCTTGATGGCTACAAAACCGCCCTGAGTCAAGGCCTCGGCCAAAGTAGACTGACTGTCAACATCAACGATTGCAGCGTGGAAGGTATAACCTACAACGGTGTTGTTGCCACCGTCGACGGCTGAGTCATTTCGGCCTAAAATTGCGCCAAAGTTCTTTGAATCTGCTTTTTGATCCAATGCATTCTCAAGCGACTGATAGATGTCGACGTTGGTAATCGAGTTGTCTTTGTAGGTATTCTTATTGATACGTCCGAAGAGACCACCCAAGTCGCGGAAACCGGTAATTTTCACATTCGTAGCTTTGTTGCCTGAGAAGACGCCTGACTCCTCGGCGTCAAAACCTACGATTGCACCAGCCTTGTCGCCATTGTCATAGTTGCCATTCTTATCTTTGTTCATGGCCAGGTCGATGACGATGTTCTCGGCTGTACAATTTGTAACGTCACCATAGACAGCGCCGACAATACCGCCGGTTTGACGATAAGATTTGATGTTGACATTCTTGATTGTAACATTATCGATCACTTTGACATTGGCTGTGCCGATGAATGCTGATGTTGCCGAGGCCGTGGCTGAGCCATTTTGAACATTGATGTTGACGCCGTCAAGTGTCACATCTTTGAATGTCGAGCTACCGTTCCACACTGCACCGAACAAACCGGCATAAACGGTTGACATGCCCGTGCGGTCGATCTTGAGGTTCTTGATGGTGTAACCTGCGCCGTCAAAGTTGCCGTTGAAGGGTTTTGAGTAGTCTGCGCCGATCGGAGTCCAGTTGTGGTTGTCAAGGTCGATGTCATGAGCCAGCTTCACTGTGATGCCCGACATTTTGTTGCCGTCGTTCACTGCCTTGGCAACAGCTGCGAGCTGTGATGCAGTTGTGATTGTGTATGTGTTGTCGATCAACTCGGGGAGCACGCCGGGCTTGCCGTCCCAAACCTCATTGTTATACTCTCCGGCTGTCATCGGGTCTTTTGTCACCTCAAAGTCGGTGGTGCTTGTCAACAGCTTACCATACACGTTTGTACGATAGTTGCGCTGAATAGGGAGGTTTGTTATCTGCAAACGCGCTTTCTCAGTACCAGATCGGTGGAAGATCAACTCACCGTCAACCAGAGAGGACTCATCGCCGGCAAGGAGATATATGCAGTAAATATAATTGTAACCGTCAATCGGGAATGTACCGTAGGTTGAACTAATAGGACTAACCGCTGAATTAGTGGTGAATTCCACCTCGTTTGACAGTTCACCAGTCAGCAGGTTGAGAGTATTGTTGGCTGTCGCATGGAATTTTGTACGCAACGACGAGCCGTAAGTATTAGCTGTCGCACCATTGGTACCGTCATAATCGTTCGTACCGAAATTGACCTGTGCAACTGCACGGTTGAGCGTCACCGAACGGCTGCCCGAGCCCGAGAGATGCTCTTTTTTATAGAAACAATCATAGTCACGTTTAAACGTGCTTGTATTATTCATCATAGTGTAGTTGACTGTCACAGTCTTCGCCTCTGCATCAAAAGTATAAACGCCGTTCATATTATGATAGGCGAAGAAGACAACGTCATACTCACTGTTAGAGGCAGGGAGGTCGATGGTGACAGTCGTTGACAGACTGTTAGACTCAAAGGTCGTTGAACTGTTAGTCACCAGATTCTCGTTGTCGTCATACACAGCGTACTGCAGTGTCGTAGCCGACAGGCCGTCGCCAAGCGTACGCGACTGCACCTCGCTGTCAAGCGTGACCGTGAATGTGACACTACCGTCACCGCCCGGCATCATCGGCATATCATCCTGAGAGCACGACGCCAGACCCATGAGGGCTATTGCGGCAGAATAGATAAATTTTTTCATGTTTTTATTGATTGATTGTTATTATTTAATTTCGATATTGAAGTCTCCTGAGAAGTCGGGGTCGATGCCCACACCGCCTGATGCCTGAGATGTCAGGAATCGGCCTCGGACAATGGTGTTGCGTCCACGCTTGGTGGGAACATCGATCGAGTTGGTTCGTCCGATGAGTTTACCCTCATGGTCATATATCTCCATCGCCACAGGGATACTCGACTCATCGCCGTTGACCATAACGTGGTCAAATCCGAGCAACGCCTCATCCTCTGACAGGACATTGATCTTAGCGTTATACTCGACACCGGTCTGCGAGTCGATCGGACGGTTGGTGATGTTGTTAAATTTTGAAGGCATATAGCCGGTGTACATCATTCTCACTTTGTATTGACTCAATTGAGGCAAAGTGTGCGAGATGTCCGACTCGATACTCTGATCAAGGTCGATGCTCGGCGACAGACGTCCACGCGAGGTCTCGCGGTCGATAAAGTCCTTGAGGTCAGTGGCTCTGAACTCATAGGAGGCCATCGGGCGCTCCATCGCAATCTCCACAATCTCCTTATACGAGTCATAGAGTGACGCCTCCACCTTGACGGTCGTCATGCCTCGATAGGCATCCTTGAGAACATTGTTGCCATCATAGGGCTCGGTGTAGATGATTCCTTTAAACTCGCTTGAGTCATAGAACATCGACTTGCCGGTCTCGACATGGGCATGGTCGCTCCACGCATAAATGTCAAACGACCCCTCGGGAAGATAAATCGAGTGAGTGAAGTCGCCGCGCTCGAGGTCGGTGTGAGTGAACTCCCACTCAGCAAACGGGATGACTGACGTGCCCGCCGGGAAAACCTGTATGTGGTAGCGGGCAAGAGCTGCCTGCTGGCCATCATCCTCACCGCTGCGGCTGCGGGTGATGACAATCTCATGCTGCTGCCACTCGGTGTCGTGTGTGAACAAAATTTCTATCTGACGCTTGGCACCGGTCAAATCAGGTGTCTCGTGCACACACGACGACAGCGCCAATAGCACCGGCAATGCAAACGACAGTTTTAACAAACGGCTCATCTCTCACCTCCTTTCTTCAGGTCAAAACGATAGGCCACCGAGATGGCGGCATTGTCGATGCCATAGAACGTAC
>CAZKYR010000024.1:0-3786 GCA_964557035.1 uncultured Bacteroides sp.
TCGACCGGACAAGACCTCGTAGCATTCGGCATCGTTGACACCGAGGCGGGCGAACGCGGCGAAGAGGGAGTCAAATCGTCAATCATGATTCCCAAAGGACTCTCAATTCTCGCTCACCACGACCCGGATGCTTTTGTGAGCGGCATCAACAACCTGATCGACGGGTATGAACTGACAGCCGACGGCGACACAATCCGCACAGTGTCATACGCCGAGCGCATCGAGCGCGGCCGTCAGGCTCAAGAGGCGTTGAGACTCTATGGCGAGGCCAAGAGCGCCGGCGACACCGAGGCGATGGCCGAGTGTCTCAAAGAGCTTGAGAAAAACTATGAATACTTTGGCTATGGCTACTTTGACAGCCCGTCAGAGGCTGTGCCGCCGGTGTCGATGACATTCTACATGTTCAGAGTGATGGTAGCCGGTGGCGGCTATCTGCTGTTGTTCTTCCTGGTGATGCTGTGGGCGGCTTATCGCAAACCGCGACTGCTCGACAATCGCCTTGTCAACATTGTCGGCATCCTCACCATCGCCATCGTCTGGATCGTGAGCGAGGCCGGCTGGATCGTGGCCGAGGTGGGTCGTCAGCCTTGGGTGATACAAGACCTGATGCCTACACGAGCCGCCATCTCGGCGATCGAACCGGGGTCGGTACAACTGACATTCTGGCTCTTTGCGATAGTATTTGCGTGTCTGTTGGTGGCCGAACTGGGCATCATGACACGCTACCTCAAATCTAAAAACGAGTTTTGATCATGGAAGCATTACAATCATACTGGTGGTTCATCATAGCCTTGTTGGGAGGCATACTGGTGTTTTTGCTGTTTGTACAGGGAGGTCAGACCATGCTGCGTTGTGGCGTCAGCGATGAGCAACGCGCCAAAATGGTCGGCACTCTCGGCCGCAAGTGGGAATTGACATTCACCACGCTGGTGGTGTTTGGCGGTGCCTTTTTCGCTTCATTTCCGCTGTTCTATTCGACGAGCTTTGGCGGAGCCTACTGGCTCTGGATGCTCATATTGCTGAGCTTTGTGCTGCAAGCGGTCAGCTATGAATTCCGCACCAAACCGGGCAATCTGTTCGGCACACGCACCTACGACACCTTCTTGATGCTCAACGGCATCGTCGGGTGTGTGCTGTTGGGCGTGGCCGTGGCGATGATGTTCTTTGGCGCCGAGTTCACCGTCACACGCGGCAATTTGCTTGATGTGACGTCGCCTGTCATCTCGACATGGGCTGACACACATGGACTTGAGGCTATCGCCAACTGGCGCAACCTCACCCTCGGCATCGCCGTGCTCCTGCTCGCACGCACCATGGGCGCTCAATATTTCATCAACAACATCCGCGATGACAAAGAGTTGTCACGCCGCATGCACCGCGCATCAACAGTCAACGGAGCGGCGTTTGTGGTATTCTTCCTGCTTTTCCTCGCACTGGTGCTGACCTCTGACGGCGTGCAACAACAGGCCGACGGCACATACACTGTCGTAGGTTATCTCTATGGCGCCAATATGCTCGATTGGTGGTGGATGTCAGCCATCATGCTTGTGGGCGTGCTGTTAGTGCTGTTCGGCATCGGAGGCACCGCCGTGCGTGCTGACTGGAACAAGGGCATCTGGTTCACCGGCTTGGGAGTGGTCATCACGGTCACTACCCTGCTCTGCCTGCTGGCTTGCAACAACACAGCCTATTATCCGTCGCTACTCGACGCGTCGAGCTCGCTGACAATAGCCAACAGCTCGTCGACCGAGTTCACACTCACCGTGATGGCGTGGGTATCGGCCTTCGTGCCTGTCGTGGTGCTCTACATCGCATATGTCTGGCGCAAGATGAACTAATAATTGCGAATTAAATTGGAGGGACATGCCGTCAAGTTGCCGGCATGTCCTCTTTTTTGCATCAAAACTTGCACACGTTAAAAAAACGTGGGTCATAAATGGGTCGCATATCCATTTTTTTGCTAACTTTGCGGTGTCGCGAAGTATCCCCTCTATTCAAGGGACACGGCACGAACACGCATAAAATTGTAAATCATGACTGACGAACAGTTTAGAGATATAGCTCCTTATGGGGCGGACGAATTTGTGCCAAACATGCGCCTGCTCGTTGACGAGCCTGGATTTGAGCATGCCGTGAAGTTTGTTTTACCTGACGTTGACTATGCCCGTATGCGTGCCAACCTGCTTGGTGTCGGCACAACCGAGCAATTGCAACACCTGGTGATGCTGCCGTTTCTCGAGCGTCTTGCCCATGCCGTCACCACCGGCGTCTCGTGCAGCGGCATGGAAAATCTCGACCCCGGGCGTGCGGGGGTGTTTATCACCAACCACCGCGACATCGTCCTCGACGCGTCGTTTCTCAACATGTGTTTTGGCCGTCACAACCTGCCCACCACCGAGATTGCTTTAGGCGACAACCTGCTCATCTACGACTGGATCGAGCGATTGGTCAAGCTCAACAAAGGCCTGATTGTCAAGCGCAACCTGCGCATGAGCAAAGCGCTCGAGGCTGCCCGTCAGCTCTCGGCCTACATCCACTATTGCATAAGCGACAAACACCAGTCGGTGTGGATTGCACAGCGCGAGGGGCGTGCAAAAGACTCAAACGACCGCACTCAGGAGAGCCTCATCAAGATGCTTGCGCTACACTGCCCCAACGGCGAGACGTTGACGCAAAGCCTCATGTCGCTCAACCTCACGCCAACCGCAATCGCATACGAGTATGACCCGACCGATTTTCTCAAAGTGCGCGAATTTGTAAACAAGCGTCGTGACCCCGACTTCAAGAAATGTCCGCACGACGACCTGGTGAGCATGGAGACCGGCATATTGGGTCGCCACGGCGATGTCCACTTTGGCATTGCCCAATGCATCAATGAGAAGTTGGCCACGGCGTGCGAAGGCATCACCGACCGCAACGAGATATTGAGACTGACGTGCGAAATCATCGACAACTCAATCTATCTCAACTACCGCATCTATCCTGTCAACTACATCGCTTACGACCGACTGTCGGGCGAAAATCGTTTCGCATCAAAATATGATGCCGATGATGTCGTGAAATTTGAAAATTATATCGACGCCCAATTGGCTAAGGTAGGCATCGAAGACATCACTGCCGACGAACGCGAATACATGATGCGCATGATGCTGACAATGTATGCCAATCCGCTCAAAAACCAACTCACAGCCCGGGAACAATGCGTCATTTAGGCTGGTCATTGTTAGTCATCGTCCTCATTGGCATTGCTATTGACTATTACATCCTCAGGGCGATACGCACACGCACATCGGGTAAAGCCCGCGCCATTCTCACCGCACTGCACGCGGCCTTGACTGTCTGCCTGACGGGCGACATCACAGCGCTCGCCTTTTTACATCTCAGAGGGGGCGACAATGACACGCTGCTTGCGGGGATGTGGTTGCTTTTTATCTACGTGTCGTTCTATGTTCCAAAACTGCTGTTCGTACTGATTGACGCCTTGGCCTCGGTGCCGCGTCTGTGGAATGCAAAGCGCATCAATAGTGTCAGCATCATCGGCACCGTGTTAGCCGTCATCACCTTCGCAGCCTGCTGGTGGGGCGCATTGGTCGGACGCTATCGCATCGCCGTGACCGAGACGACAATCTGCAAAAGCGAGATACCGGCTGCGTTTGACGGCTATCGCATCGTGCAATTCTCAGACTTCCACGTCGGGACTTACGGCACCGACACCACATATGTCGCCCGCGTCGTCGACCGCATCAATGATCTCAACCCTGACCTGATCGTATTCACCGGCGACAT
>CAZKYR010000024.1:3796-13700 GCA_964557035.1 uncultured Bacteroides sp.
CGAATTAGAGCCGTTTGTAGCCACCCTCTCGCGGCTCAAAGCACGCGACGGGGTGTTAGCCATCCTCGGCAACCACGACTATGGCGATTATTACGAATGGCCGAGCGAGGCCGACCGGACAGCCAATCTCGACCGCTTGTGTGACCTGATGCGCCAATCGGGCATGACACTGCTCACCGATCAGAGCGTCGACATCGTGCATGACAATGACACACTGACCATCGTGGGTGTCAACAACATCAGTGAGCCACAGTTTCAGACCTACGGGTCGGTTGAACGCGCCTATCCTCACGGCAACCGCTCGCCCAAGATCTTGTTGTCGCACAATCCCGAACATTGGCGCCGCGACATAGCCGGTCGCGAGCCTGCCGAGGGAAACGACTTCTTTTTGACTCTGTCCGGACACACGCACGCCATGCAAATCGAGGTGGCCGGACTCTCCCCTTCCGAGCTGATTTACCCGCTCTGGAGCGGCTTGTACAGCGATGACAAAGGGCGCGACCTGTATGTCAACATCGGACTCGGCACTGTCGGCTATCCCATGCGCATCGGCGCGACACCCGAGCTGTCGGTCTTCAATCTGCAACACAAACCTTAAGTCTACAAAACATTATTTCTAACCGACAAATGTCATTTGCCAACATCATCGCCGCTGAGCTCAACATCACCCCGTCATCGGTCGAGGCTGTGCTCAATCTGCTTGCCGACGGCGCCACCATACCTTTCATCAGCCGCTATCGCAAGGAGATGACCGGCTCGCTCGACGAGGTCGCCATCTTCAACATACAACAGCGCAACGAGGCACTCACAGAGCTGTCAAAGCGCAAAGCCTACATCCTCGCCACAATCGAGGAACAGGGCGCATTGACACCCGAGCTCGAGCAACAGATAGCCAAGGCCACGACATCGGCCACGCTCGAGGACCTGTTTTTGCCTTATAAACCCCGCCGCCGCACACGTGCCACAATTGCACGCGAAAAAGGTCTTGAGCCGCTCAGCCGCATGATTATGGCACAGCGACTGACCGACATAGAGTCGACGGCACGAAGATTTATAAACGACAAGGTCGCCGACACGACAGAAGCAGTCAAAGGAGCGACCGACATCATAGCCGAGTGGGTGAACGAACATTCGGGCGCGCGCGAAAACCTGCGCGACCGCTATGCACGCTATGGCATCATCCACGCTAATCCCGCGCCTGACAAAGAGGTGCAGGCAGCCGAGAATTATGCCAATTACTTTGAGTTTGAGCAGCCGCTGTCGCGCTGTTCGTCTCATCGCTATCTGGCCGTGCGTCGCGGCGAAAACGAAGGGTTGCTGTCTGTGTCGATCGACATTGATGACGACAAGGCAATTGACCGCCTGGGCAAATTTTTTGTGCGGCGCGACAACGACGGGCCGACACGACAAATCATTCTCGACGCCGTGCGCGACAGCTACCGCCGATTAATGCGCCCGTCGATTGAAAATGAGGTGAGCGCATCGGCCAAAGAGCGTGCTGATGACGCGGCCATCAAAACGTTCACTGACAATCTGCGACAGCTGTTGATGGCGCCGCCGCTGGGTCATCGCCCCGTGATGGCAATTGACCCCGGATTCAGAACCGGATGCAAAGTGGTGTGCCTCGACGGACAAGGCAACCTGACCGAGCACACCGTCATCTACCCAACTGCGCCACATCACGACACAGAGGGGGCGGCCGACACTCTCACAAAACTTGTGTCACGCCACGCGATCGAGGCAATAGCGATCGGCAATGGTACGGCCGGACGCGAAACCGAACGTTTTGTGCGCTCTCTCGCCTTTGACAGGGACGTGGAGATACATGTTGTCAGCGAGGATGGAGCATCGGTCTATTCGGCCTCTAAAATCGCCCGTGAGGAGTTTCCCGACCATGATGTCACGGTTCGCGGAGCTGTCAGCATCGGTCGCCGTCTCATCGACCCGTTGGCCGAACTGGTCAAAATTGACCCGAAGAGCATCGGTGTCGGCCAATATCAACACGATGTCGACCAGACCAAGCTCAAACGCGCCCTCGACATGACCGTCGAGGCATGTGTCAACAATGTGGGTGTCGACGTCAACACAGCGTCTAAAGAACTGTTGGCTTATATCGCCGGCATCGGGCCGGCATTGGCGACCGCTATAGTGAAGTATCGAGCCGAGAACGGACGTTTCACTTCGCGCCGGCAGCTACTCAAAGTGCCGCGTTTAGGCGCAAAGGCATACGAGCAATGTGCAGGTTTCATGCGCATACCCGGAGCTCCGAATATCCTTGATAACACCGCAGTTCATCCCGAAAATTATGATACTGTCGTGCGAATAGCAGCCGATGCCGGATGCTCGGTTGACCAACTTGTCGCCGACCCGGCCCGCTTGCACTCCATCGACCTGACGCGCTATGTGACCGACACTGTCGGCATGCCAACCCTCAATGACATCGTCGCCGAGCTCGAACGACCCGGACGCGACCCGCGCTGTCAGCTCGAAGAGTTTAGCTTTGATGACTCGATAAAATCGATTGACGACCTTCGTCCCGGCATGACATTGCCGGGCATCGTCACAAACATAACTGACTTTGGCGCATTCATCGACCTCGGCATCCACCAAAGCGGCCTCGTCCACGCATCTCAGCTGCCGGGCAACCGACGTATGCGTCCCTCTGACGCTCTCAAAATACATCAGCATGTGACAGTGAAGGTTCTCGACGTCGACAGGGCCCGTAAACGCATATCCCTGACAATGAAACTGTGATGGCCGACCTTTGGATTTGCATAGGCAGCAACCTCGATGATGCCCCGCAGCGGATAGCCGACGGTGTGGAACGACTGCGTCATGTCGTAAGCGACTGGGTGATGTGCGAACCATACCTCACACCGGCCGAGCCCGACAACGGTGTCTCTCCGGTGTACCTCAACACTGTCGCGCAATGTCGTTTTGAAGGGGACCCGAGCGAGCTCGTGGAGCGCATCAAAGAGATTGAACGGCTGTGCGGACGCACGCGCAACGATGACAAAGTCGCGCTCGACATAGACATTGTCGTCATCGACGACGCCATCGTCCGCAAACGCGACTTTGACAGAGAATACTTCAAAAAGGGATATGAGTGCGTCAGGAAGAGCCTGCTAAACAAAAACAGCTGACGGCCTACCTAACCACAAATTTTGACGCGCCACCGGCGTTGACATATCGTGCCAGATAAATGCCGGGTGAGAGAATGGCCGAACGCCCGGCAGCGGCATGGACTTTGACGCCCGACATGGTGTAGACCTCAAACTCATGCACACCGTCACCGACGAGCGCGTTGCCGTCCATGACAATCGATTGCAGTGCCGGAGCATCGCCGTCAACAGTGTCGATAGCTGACTCAGCCACATAGTTCATCAGCTTGTCAAGCTTGGTGATTCGATTTGTCAAAAAGCGCTTGACTGCCTTCACCTCACCCTCATACGAACCGAAAACAGCCGGATTTTGATGTACATATTGATTCATTATGGGCCAGCGCTTGAAATTTAGCGTCTGCGAGCGGTCGAGCTCGTCGGCCATGCTGTCAACAAATTCGCCGAGCGACTCGGCCGACAGATCGGCATGGTTGCGGGCCGAAGACCAGATGCGGCTGATGTCATACGCAGTCTTGGGATCGTCAACGATGATGCGGTCAACAAACGTCCGCATCGAGCCGGCAAACGAGGCGACCCCCGACGCGTAGAGATAGGTGTTATACTTGTTGAGCGGATAGGTGCGGTTGTCGTTGTCAAATGCCAGGTCAAAATCCCATACCGGACCGGTGAAAATGGTGTCGCTGCCACGCTGCTTGTACATGTAGGTGCTCCAATAGGTGTCGGTGTTGCCGCTCAGCTCGCCGACGATGAAGTGCTGCAAAAATGAGTCAATGTCGAGAATTGAGCGATAGCCTGTCTCCTCGTCGGCAAACCCGGGGCCAAACATCTTGTTCTCGAGCTGACCTAAATATGTGCGGAGATAATCATACTGCTCGGGGGTGCCTCCAACGTCGGGCGACTTGATGGTGACGGGTAGATAGAGTCGGGGCGTATAAAACCATTCGTTTTGAGGCTCTTGATTAGCATAAGCGTCAATCTCAAAAAAGTATCCGCCTGTCAGAGCATCTTCCTCGACATCGGTGGGTTCCATTTCGGTGACGTTGACGCGGTTTTTGTTTACCTCAACCTGATCACACAGCTGGTAACAGCCTTTATATTCACCATTCAGCACAACATCTACGGCGCGGGCGTAGGGCACATATGCCATGTCGAGACGACGGGCGATCTCAAATGCCAGGATGTTGCGCATCAATGTTTTGTCGCCATAGTTGTTGATGAGGGTCCACTTTTTGGCCTTGGCGGTGGCATCGAGCGGAGTCTGTTTTTTGTCAAACTTGATGCGCCACGGTTTTTTGGGGAATCCGCGGCTGGCGTTGCCACGCTCACGGACACCGGCCGAGGCTTCAAGATTGATCTTGCCCTCATCGATGATGATGACGTTTGACACGATGTCGGTCTCTTTATCAAACGGTTCCTGAGCATTGAGCGTATTGATTACCACCGTCGGCAAGTTTGTAAACTGATAGAGATGGCTGTCATCACCTTCGCCGGGGTAGCCAAAAAATTCGAGCTCGGCGATGTTACACCTCGAGTCTCCCTTTGACACAAAGCGCACGTATCTGAATCCGCGGCTGCAGTCGATGTCATCATAGGTCATCTGACCTATTATGCCGCGCTCAGAGATGATGTAGAGCGGCACGGCATCCATGAAGTCCTCACTGTTGGCGCCTTGTATCACGGCCGTGACGACACGGTCGGGACCGACGCCGTCATTGCGTGGCATCCATCCGGCGCGGGTGATGACGTGGGGCTCGCCCAAGTCGAGACCGACCCAGCCGTAGGAACGTTGGTCGGTGGCAAAATAAGTCGACGCGTCACCGTCAAAGGCATAGTGTTGGATATTCTCGACCACATGAGGCGAGGGCTCATATTGATAGCCTGCGACAGTGCCGACAGGTGTACCCGTGAGTTTTTCGCTCGTGCGGGCAAAGGCGGCAAAAGAGACCAAAGCCAAAGAGGCCGAGAGGAGTCTGAGTGAATTTGCGTGCATGGAATGAATTGATTTGTAAATGTCTGATTACTTGTAAAAAACCATAAAAAAAAATCAGCAACGGTTAGAGGTACTTCTTGGTGCAGCTTTCGGGTGATTCGTTGCTTAGTGCAAAGTTACAAAAAATAATTGCTCATGTCAAGACTCAAAAACAATTGTTCATCGCGACGAACCAAACAATCGGTCGAAATGTTTTACTGAAAAACTGTTTATTTATGAAACTCTACCGACACTTTACACTCGCTTTTGCAGCAGCAAGTTTGCTGGCGCCTCTCAATGCAGCCGCCAACGACAATGACAACGTCAAGGAATCAATCCCCGAACGCGTCATGATTCTCACCGGTGACCGCGACAGCCTGAATCACACCCTGATGGCCGTATTGTACGACACCGAGGACCTCAATTTTCAAGATCCACGTGCACCACGCTTCCTGTTGGTCGACCGTTCGGGCAACACAGCGCTCGGCATAGGCGGATATGTGGAAGGTGTAGGCATGTATGACATGCGGGGTGCCATAGACGACAATGGTTTTGCCGTTGAGGAGATTCCCATCCCGGCCAACCCCGAGTTGCGCAACCGCCTCAAATTTGACGCTTCAAACACGACGATATTCCTCCGCCTTGTCAGACACACAGGCATAGGAACGCTGTCGGCGTATGTGCAGGGTGCATTTTCGGGCTACAAAGGCGCCGGATTCAAGCTCAAATATGCATACGTGTCATTAGATGACATCACGGTCGGTCTCAACCGGTCGGTGTTTGTCGACGGAGCCGCCGGCGCACCGACAATCGACTATCAAGGTCAGGCAGGAGGTACAACCGGACGCAATGTGGGCCTCTCATACACCCCTCACTTCGGCAAAGGCTGGCGTGCAGGTGTAGCGGTGGAAATGCCCAACGCGACATACACCACGGTTGACGCCGAGAATAAGTCTATCAATCAGCGTGTGCCCGACATACCGGCCTACATACAGTATAGCTGGGCCGACGGTAGCCATGTACGCGCATCGGCAATCTTCCGCGACCTGAGCTATCGCGACCTCGTGACTGCACAAAACCGTTTCAAGACCGGCTGGGGCGTACAGCTCTCGGGCATGGCAAACTGCACCGACTATCTGACGTTCTACTATCAGGCACTCTATGGCCAAGGCATCGGCAACTATGTCAACGACCTCTCAGGCTTTGGTTACGACCTCATCCCGGATGCCGAGAAGGGACAACTCAAAGCTCCCCACTCGCTCTCGCTGGTTGGCGGCCTGCAAGTCAACATCACCAAAAACTTCTTTGTCTCAGGGTCCTATAGTCTGAACCGTCTGTACGACCAGCAAACGCTCGGCACAGATGCATACAAACGTGGCACCTATGTCTGCGCCAACGCCTTCTACACCTTCCTGAGCGATTTTCAGGTCGGAGTCGAGTATCTGCATGGCATACGCCGCAACATTGACGGCGCCTCAAACACGGCCAACCGCATCGAGGCCATGGTGAAATACAGCTTCTGATACACAAACTGTTTATAATACAAAATATCGGGGACGGCATCTGGGCGATGTCGTCCCCGAATCTTATCCACAAATAGCGTCCGACCATACTGTATGGGACGGCTCGCCGAGAGTCCGGATTGGAATTTTCTGACAGCTATAATATTACATCTGCAGTTTAAACCTCACCGGCAGGGTATACCAGACATTGACGGGCTGACCGTTATTTTTACCCGGGATAAAGTTAGGGAACGACTTGACAATGCGGATTGCTTCTTGGTCGAGTGCAGGATCGACTGATCGTGCTACTTTGACTTCTCCGATCGAACCATCCTTTTGAACAACGAAGCGTACGATTACCCGACCTTCGATGCCGTTCTCCTGAGCAATCTCGGGATAGCGCATATGTTCAGCGAGGAATTTGTAAAGCTGGGCCTCTCCTCCGGGGAATGCGGGGGGCACCTCTGCCATGTCATATACCCTGTTAGTCTCATCAATACGCGTGTATGACGGCACAATGTCGATGTCGGTGACTTCCTCAACCTCTACGACTTCAACGGTTTCAGGCTCTGCTGCTTGTACGCTTTGCTGCTTTTTTGACGGTGCCTGAGCTGGTGCGGCCGGACGTTGGCCAAGTTTTTTGCGGTGTCCGTCATTGTCGTCAGGGCGAAGTTTTTTCTTATGACCGGCCTGCGAATTGGGATGCGTTTTGCGGGCTTGTTCGGTCTGCACCCGGGTCTGCACCTCAGAGGCCAGACGGGCAGCATGGCCTGACAATGACGCAAAAGTCAGTGTACAGACTGATAAGATAGCAATTATAATCGGTTTCATTTTATCGATATATAATTCGGGCGCGGCTTTCACTTTTAAGTTAAGTCGCGCCCGAAGGTTATTGGATGGGATTAGGGAATATTCGCTGTGGATTACTGAGCAAGTTTGAATCGAACAGGGAGTGTGTACCAAACGTTCACGGCCTGACCGTTCATTTTGCCCGGCACGAATTTAGGCAGTTTCTTCACTACGCGCATCGCCTCTTTGTCGAGATCGGGGTCAACTGATTTTGCAATCTTGACCTGACCGATCGAACCGTCTTTCTGTACAACGAATTGTACGATTACACGGCCTTCGATGCCGTTCTCCTGAGCGACTGTCGGGTAGCGCAGGTTGTCGGCGATGAATTTGTAGAGTTGCTGCTCACCACCGGGGAATGTCGGAGGTTGCTCAACTGCGGTGAAGATTTCTTCCTTGACAGCGACAGGCTTGGGAGCCTCGACTTTGACATCCTCTTTCATCTCCTTGGCGCCGAGGTCCTCCATGTTCTTGCCATCCTCATTGGTGACAGTACCGGTTTGGTTCTCGTTCTCAGAGAGGTCAGTGATATCAAGTGCTTTCTCGGTGTCTTTCTCGTTCTCGGTGACGGTGAAGTCGGTGTACTGGTTTGCAGCCAGTTCTTCGATTTCCTCCTCTTCCTCTATCTCCTCGGGCTCCTCGTAGATGACAACTTCTTCCTCCTCTTCTTGGTCTTCTTGAAGCTGAGCCTCGGCCATCATCTGCTGTTCGAGAGCAGCCAGACGCATGCGCTCCTCCTCAGCTGCCAGTTCGGCTTTGTGCTGAGCATAGAGCGACCAAGCGAGGCCACCGACAACAACGACTGCGAGTCCGATGAAAGTATAGAGCACGGCGCGGTTGTGACGGCTGTCCGATTTTTTGCGCATCACATAAGCACCAAAGTCCTTGTTGCGACCGTCAAAAATTATTTCCGTCCATTCATTTGATGAAAGATCTACATCTTTTGCCATTTTCTTTTCTGTGTTAAAAGGTTATTGAATATAGACAATCATCGGTTATTCGCCGGGATGTTTTGATTTATACTCGTCGATTTGAGCCTGGTCGGCATCGGTGAACTCTGCCAGACGCCATTGAGAGATGCCGTTGATCTGCATCTCGTCGAGGGCAGACACAACCGACTCCCACGAAGCGCCGGGAGCTGCTTTGATGTTGACTTTAGGCTGACGTGCAAACTGCTCGGTGTCTTTTGCGAGCACCTTCACAAGGCTGTCATATTGCTCCTTGTTGATGCGTCCGGCGTCATAGTCGACTTTCTTCTCCTTGATTGCTTTAAGCAGGTCAGCGTTGCGTTTTGCAAGGATGGCGCGGATGCCCTGAGCCTGTCCGTCTACATTACCCTGGAATGTCACACGCTCGATCTCGTCTTGAGTCACCTCATTAGTGCCGGGATTCTGTGTGTAGCCTGCATAGTAGATGTAGTTGAGGGGCTGGCCGTCAGGGCCTGTTTTGATGGAGCCGTCATCATTACGCTCGGTGTCGAGAATCATGAGGAAAGCCACATCAGCGCCTGCGAGGTCACCTTTGGGTTCTTCGCTCTGCTCCTGGTTGGGATCCTTGTTAGCGGGCAACGCGATTTTGAGGGTCTGAGACTTGATCATCGTGGTACAAAGCATGAAGAACGTGATCAAGAGCATGTTCATATCCACCATGGGCGTGAAGTCCACGTGGATTGCCATCTTCTTTTGGGCGCCTTTTTTCTTTTTGCCGCCGTCTGATTGTTCTATTTGTGCCATGATGATTAGTCGTTTTCAGATTTGAGAGCTGTCATAACCGACATTTTGGTCATGCCTATATCCTTGAGATTGTTGAGGACCTCGTTGACGGTGGCATACTCGGTGCCGGCGTCAGCTTTGATTGCGATGCCGTCGCCGTCTTTGGCGATAGCGGTGCGCAGGTTCTCGTTCTTGGTCTTGCGGATGGCATTCATCCAAATCTGGAACTCATTTGTCGTGAACTCCTTGCCGTTTTGATCAAGAGCCTTCATCTCGGTCAAAGGTATGCCCGCGATGTGGTCTTTGTTGTGGTCTTTGTCTGTGCCCCAGTTGTCTTGATCGCTCTGTTTTGCGTTCAAGAACTCCTTGAGCTGCGACATCGGTACGCCGAAGAAACCGAGTTTTGCAAACTTTTGATAATCGAGCTCAGTCAGCTCAGGGTCTTTGCCTCCAAAGCGTTTGAAGTCAGCGACGGCCTGTTTGATAAGCTCGTAGCGGATGGTGTCGCTCGACCATGAGCCTTTATAGACTCCGGCCAGCTTGTCCTCCTTGGGGAGGTCGGGGTCGGCCTCGCCTAACACTGAGACGAAGACTTTACCCTCGGGGCTGACGAGCACCTGTGCCACGTTTGATGTCTTAACCTTCATCTCAGACACCGACGACGGTGTGATCACCGTGGCAGGCTCTTTAGAAAGGAAGGTTGAGGTCAACATGAAGAAAGTAAGCAAAAGAACGGTTACGTCGCTCATC
>CAZKYR010000025.1:0-13504 GCA_964557035.1 uncultured Bacteroides sp.
GTCGCTACGTCATCCTGGGGTGTCGCACCGTCTGAGGGGTGACGCGATCAGATCAGTTTGCCGGTGGGGTTGTAGTAGACGGGGATGCCTCGGGTGAAGCTTTGGTCGAGCGAGATGAGGGTCTCGGTGCCGTTGACTCCGGGAATCATCTGTATTTTTGAGTTCAGCAATTCCATCAGATGTTCGTTGTCGCGGGCATAGAGCTTGACGAGCATGGAGTAGGGGCCAGTGGTGAAATGGCACTCGACGATTTCGGGGATTTTTTCGAGCTCGGGGACGACGTCGCGGTACATTGCTCCACGTTGCAGGTTGATGCCTACATAGGTGCAAGTGTGGTAGCCAAGGACGCGGTGGTCGACATTGTAGCCTGAGCCTATGATGATTTTGGCGTCGATGAGCCGCTGGATGCGCTGATGAATGGCGGCACGCGATACGCCGCACACTGCGGCCACATCTTTTGACGGCACGCGAGCATTGCGCATGATGATATTCAGAATCTTGCGGTCAAGATTATCAAGGCGTTCGTTGGTGGGGGGAGTGTATATCTCTTCGCGCTTGCCTTTGGGACGGCCGGGACGTTTAGCGGCATTGTCAAGCTCGTTTAACAATTCGTTCTCGGTTGTTTTTTTTGATGCAGGCATTGTGTTTGATTTAAGGTGTGATTTTGATTGAGATTTTCAAGCCGATACTATACGATAGCAACTCGGATGAATGAAAAATTACGAGTCAAGACTCGTTTTGCGCTATTTTGCACCACAAATTTATTAATTTTTTTGCACAAGTAGCTAAAAGAGTGTGAAAAAAATTACAAAAAATTGTTAATTGACTGACACAGGGCCTAAAATGGTGTCAGCCGTGTATCTATCAGATTAAAAAAGTGTCAGTTGTGTATCTATCAGTTTGAAAGAGCGACGGTGAAGTTCGCAAGGGCCGTGCTCGGCGATGGCGGCTCGGTGGTCGGGCGTGGGATAGCCCTTGTTGCGGTCCCAGTGATACATCGGGTAGCGCTCGTGCATCTCCATCATGTATTGGTCGCGGTGTGTCTTGGCGAGGACTGAGGCGGCAGCGATGTTTGCAAAACGGCCGTCCCCCTTGACAAAGGTGGTGGCCTCTATGTCGTGGTAGGGCCTGAACCAGTTGCCGTCGACAATGATTGCCCCGGGACGCACCGTGAGCGCGTCAATGGCCCGGTGCATGGCCAGCATGGAGGCATTGCGGATGTTGAGGCGGTCGATTTCGTCGGGTGTGGCCGTGGCGACGGCCCATGCGACAGCCTCGTGCTCGATGAGTTGATGGAGACGTTTGCGACGAGCCTCGGTGAGTTGCTTTGAGTCGTTGAGGACGGGGTCGTGGAAGTCGTCGGGGAGGATGACGGCGGCCGCATACACGTCGCCGGCGAGACAGCCGCGCCCGGCCTCGTCGGTGCCCGCCTCAAAACGGCCTGTGATGTAGCATGTGGGAAGCATGAATCAGTGGTGGTTAAGTGTTCGGACAGTTGCTTTGTCGCAGTCGAGCTGTCGACTGAGGGCCTCGAGCGATTCAAATCGCCGGGTGTCGCGCACTCGTGCTGTCAGGGCAATCTCGAGTGGCTTGCCATAGAGGTCGACCCCCTCAAAATTGATGATGTGCGCTTCAAATGTCGTGTCGGGGCTGTTGTCGACTGTGGGTCGTTGGCCTATGTTGACCATGACATCATATTGTTGTGTGTCAATCGTGGTTACGCCTGCATAAACCCCGAGCGCGGGCAGCAACTGATTCGGTGGGGTGATGATGTTGGCTGTCGGATAACCGATGGTGCGTCCAATTTTTTTGCCTTGGCCGACAATGCCGCTGACGGTGAAGCGGTGTCCGAGCATTGATGTCGCTGCCTCAATCTCGCCGGCGGTGATGTGTTGGCGGATGCGTGTGGAGCTGGCGGGAGTCGCCCCCATATATAACGGAGGGGTGACGATGACGTTGACTCCGTGACGGCGCGCGATGTCGCGGTAGGCATCGGGGCCTTCGGGGCGGTCGTGGCCGAGACGGTTGTTGAATCCCATCACGATCGTTCGTGTGCCGGTGTCTGCAAGCTGCCCGATAAATTGGTCGGCGGTTAGGCCGCTGATGTCTCCAAAGTTGAGAATGTCGACGATGTCAACACCGGCACCGGTGAGCAGACGGCGTTTGATTTCGGGCGGTGTGATGAGCTTCGGTGCGTGTTGCGGTGCAATGACACTCAAAGGATGATCGGCAAAAGTGACAACACGTATCGGACGCCCCTGACTTATGTCTTTAATGTGTGAGATGAGCGAAAAGTGCCCGAGGTGAACACCGTCAAACATGCCGACCGTTGCAATATTGTCATCAATTGTGAGGCTCATAGGTCGGCGAGGGTGGTAAATTCGGCGTCGGGAGGCACAAGGACTGCATTGAATCCGAGAGCGCGAGCGGCATCGACATTGCGCTGCGAGTCATCAAAGAAGAGTGTTTCGTCAGGTTTGATGCCGCAAATCCGTTCGGCGGCCTTGAAGATGGCGGCTTCGGGTTTGTAGGCGTGCACCTCAAACGAGGTGACGACAGCATCAAAGTAATAGTTGATGTCGTGACCGGCTTTTTTGAACTCGTTGAGGATGACACCGTTCCACATGATGGCGTTGGTGTTGGACAACATGCAGATGCGATACTTTTTGTGGAGCTCCTCGAGCTCGCGGAGCCGTTTGACCGGTATGCCGATTAAAAATTGCTCAAATGCTTTGTCAATCTCGGTGTCGGTTAAGTCGGGACGGCCGATGTGAGCGCGCAGACGGTCGTGGAACTCAGCGGTGGTGATTTCGCCTCGCTCGAGTGCCAAAAAGTCTCCTTTTTGTTCATATTCGCCCAAGAAGCCGTTTGCATCGCGCATGCCGAGCTGCTCGAGCGCTTTGACAGCGTTGTCGCGTCGTATGCTCATGATGACGCCTCCGAGGTCAAACAATAGGTTTTTGATAGCCATATATTTATAATGTTCTGATGCGCCACTCGGGCGGGTAAAGGTTATTTGAACGGTTGCCGAGATTCTTGACCAGACCGAGGGTGAGGCCTGTCGTGGCATCGGTCACGGCGACATATCCGCGTGACACGCCCTCGGGCAACGCAATCGGGTTGCGTCTGAGGTATACGAGGGCATCGTGACGGTCAAGGGGTACACGGGTCAGTTTATCGGTCAGTAGCGGTGACATCGCCAACGAGTGGGCCGGGATGATGTCGCGTCCTTTGACAGCAGCCACTTCAACGCCGTCGAGGATGACCTCGGGCCCGCTCGCGGCGATGTGTGACATCAGTGAGTGCCAGCCGGCGGGGCGGGCGGTGATGATGCCTTGTGAAGATGTTGAGAGCATATAGTCGGCTCTGCAGTCTTGCTTGATAAGGTTTGTGGCCTCGGCGGGGATTTTTGTGGCCTTGACCGTTTGATTACCGGATTTCTTATTGGCGCGCGTTGACTCGCCCGGCACTCTGAGAACGGCCATGAATAGTCCTTCGCCCCGTGTGCGGCCGGGGATAAACCGATAGCATGGCAGGTCAGAGCCTATTGCACCGACAATGTTCCATGACGGGTCAACCGGTATCTCCACCGGCTGCAGCTGCCAATCACGGATGATTCGTTCGACACGGCGCTCATTTTCATCGACGTTGAAAGTACAGGTGCTGTAAATCAGATACCCTCCGGGCTTGATGAGCGGCACGAGCGTGTCGATGATCTCATCTTGTCTTTCTACGCATTCTCTGACCAACGCGGGCGACCATTGTCGGCGGGCGACGATGTCTTTTCGCATCATCCCTTCGCCCGAGCAAGGTACGTCGGCGGCGACAATGTCAAAAGTCTCTGTGAGGCGGCGATAGCGCGACAGGTCGCCGCGCGTGACCATGACGGCCGGATGCCCCCACTTGATGATATTTTCGCGCAGTATGGCAGCCCGTTTGTAGTCCCACTCGTTGGCTATGACCAGCGAGCCGTCAGGGAGTGCGTCGATGGCGGCAGTCGTCTTTCCCCCCGGCGCGGCACATGCGTCGAGGTAGGCGACAGGGTGGTCGATGTGTCGCGTGAGGTGCCCGATGACATGGCTGATGAACATTGATGACGCATCCTGGACATAGTATGCGCCGGCGTGCAACGCGGGGTCGAGGGTGAATTGCGGACGTTGGTCGAGATAGCGTCCCAGGGGACACCATGGCACCTGTTCGCCGTCGAAACTGATGTGGCCCCCTTTTGCACGGCTCAGGCGGACCGATGTCTCGGGGGGTGTGTCGGTCAAAGTGTCGCACAGCCCCCCGGCGACGTCGCCAAGCGTGTCGCACATGGCGACAAAGTCGGGATGCAGAGGCGTGTTCTCTTTATTCGAGCACATGTTTGATCGAGAGTCCAAAGTCGCGTATCACCGAGCCGATGGGGGTCAACAGCGGCGTGAAGTGTGGGATGTGTCGCGGGGTGAAAACACGCAGCCGGCGATAGTGGCATTTACATTCGAGACGAGCGGGGAGATTGACCGGCTCGCCGTCGATGTGTGCTTCACCGTCTGATTCGCGCGTGATGACAACGTTGCGGGCTTTTATTGACTGCAGCAGCACGTTGCGGTCGATGAAGCCTGTCATCAGGTCGGCACCGAGGCCGAGTGTCTCCACGGGGTTGCCTGCATGGACGATGATGACATCGAGCAGGCCGTCCGCGATGTCGGCGCGCGGTGCTATGTATGCGTTGTTGCCATATTGTGAGGCGTTGGCGATGGTGATGAGGAATGCATCCTCCTCGATTGTCTTGCCGTCGACCTCGATGATGTAGTGTGCGGCCTTGAAGTTGTTAAACTCCTCGAGGACGCTTTTAAAATAGGTGAGCTTGCCGCGTTTGCCCTGGTGCGCAAACCGGTGACTGACGGCAGCGTCAAACCCGACGCCGCATGTGCAAAAGAACGGTTCGCCGTTGACAGTGCCATAGTCGATGTCGCTCACATACCATTTGGCTATCAGGTTGAGTGAAAGCTGCAAGTCGATCGGGATGCCCAGATGCCGTGCGAGTCCGTTGCCCGAGCCGGCAGGGATGATGCCCAAGGGGATGCCGGTGCCGCACAAGGCGCGTGCGGTCTCATTGATGGTTCCGTCGCCTCCGGCAGCGAGCACGGCGCCATATCCGCCTTCCACCGCCTCGCGGGCAAGACGAGTGGCATCTCCCCGGCAGGCGGTGTATTTTGTCACGACCTGTCGGTCGCACCGCTCCATGCGCCGGGCCACCATCTCGGACAGACCCTCTTTTGAGCCGGTGCCTGAGACAGGGTTGATTATCAACATAACGGTGTCTGAGGCTGTCATGCGTAGTTTTTTGTTGGTTGTGATTGCAAAGGTAAGCAAAAATTTCAGTATCTTTGCGAGGATTTAACAGTTTTGTAATGATGACAGAGCAAGATAAAAAGCGACTCACCGCCGATCAAGACGGTCTTGAGACATATGAATATATTGCTAATCATATAGATACATGTTCGGCTGACATCGAATGGTTAGTCGACAACATGATTTCGGTCGACCGCAACGGACAGTTTCTGGTCAGTGCCGCGCGCTATCTGACAGCCATCGATCGCGACTTGTTTGCACAGGCCATCAGCCGTCTGGTTGCTGTGGCGATCGACAAAGACCGTGAGCGTCGTTATATCGGCGACCTGCTCGAGAGCCTCTACGGGTCCGATTATCGCGACAGAGTGGACCAACTCAACGCCGAGGATGACAATTTTCGCCGAATTTACAAGCGCCTCTTCCCGGCAGGCACCATTTGATTTTGACACATCTCAAAAAATGAATATGAAAAGATTATTGCTCCCGATGCTGGTGCTCGTTGCTGCCTGCGTGTCATGCAGCGCTAAAAATGACGCCACTGCGGCTCAGGCTGACGCATCGACAACCAAAACCGAAAAAAATATGCAATCAACACCTGTCACCGGCCCTCTCTATGACATCGTCACCTCTGAGGGCACGGTTCGCGTGCGTCTCTATGACGACACTCCCGTTCACCGCGACAACTTTGAGAAGTTGGCCGCCGAAAACTACTATGACGACATCCTCTTTCACCGTGTAATCAAGGATTTCATGGTGCAGACGGGTGACCCCGATTCAAAAAATGCGCCGGCCGGCAAGATGCTCGGCTCGGGCGATCCGGGCTATACGCTCGAGGCAGAGTTTGTCTATCCGCGTCACTTCCATAAACGTGGTGCATTGGCCGCCGCCCGCACAGGCGATGAGGTCAACCCCGAGCGTCGCTCGTCAGGCTCACAGTTCTATATCGTCACCGGCAAGGTGTATAACGACAATGAGCTCAAGCAGATGGAGTCGCGCATGGCGCAGTCTGCAATTCAAAATGCCGCGGCACGCATCGCATCCGAGCATCGCGACGAGATACTCGAGATGCGCCGCAATCGCGACCAGGCCGGCCTGCAGGCTCTCCAGGAGCAGATTTACATTCAGGCAAATCAGGAGGTCTCGGCCAATCCCCCCTCGTTCACACCCGAGCAGCGCGAGGCTTATTCGACAGTCGGCGGCACACCCTTCCTCGACAATCAGTACACAGTCTTTGGCGAAGTGGTCGACGGCATGGATGTCATCGACAAAATCGAGGCTGCCAACACCGACCGCAACGACCGCCCCACAGAAGACATTCGCATCCTTTCCGTAAAAAAGGTTGAGGAGAGCAAATGATCGAGACGCGTCAGTTTACGCTCGACAACGGCCTGCGTGTAATACACAACTATGACGACTCGACCGCAATGGTCGCGGTCAACCTGCTGTATGATGTCGGGGCGCGCGACGAGCGTCCCGATCTCACCGGCATCGCCCACTTGTTTGAACACCTGATGTTTGGCGGCTCGGTCAATGTGCCCGAGTTTGATACGGTGCTCGAGGGTGCCGGCGGCGTGTCCAATGCGTGGACGAGCAACGATTTCACCAATTTTTATGAGGTGTTGCCGGCTGTCAATCTCGACACGGCCTTGTATCTCGAGAGTGACCGCATGCTGTCGCTCGCGTTCAGCGACCGGGCGCTCGAGGTGCAGCGCAATGTCGTCACCGAGGAGTTCAAGCAGCAGTGCCTCAACCGTCCCTACGGCGACCTGTATCATCACCTGCGCCGCATGGTCTACCACACTCACCCCTACGGCTGGCCTGTCATCGGCAAGACGCCCGAGCATGTGGCCAAGGTGACGCAAGATGATGTGCGCGACTTTTTCTTCTCGCACTATTCGCCCCATCGCGCCGTGTTGTCCATCTCGGGCAACGTCACGTTTGACCGCGTGTTTGAGAGCGTCAACCGCTGGTTTGGCGACATTCCGCGCCGCGAGGTCGCCCCGCGACTCTACGCGCCCGAACCGCTGCAGACCGAGCCACGGCTGGCACGCGCCTCGGGCAATGTGTCGATGACGGCTCTTACCGTCGCTTATCGCATGGGCGCATACGGCGACGAGGACTACATCGCGGCCGACCTGCTGAGCGACATCCTCGCCAACGGCAACTCGTCGCGCATGTATCGCGACCTGATGGTCAACACCGACCTGTTCGCCCAGGTCGATGCGTCGATTCTTGGCAGCGAGGAGCCTGGCATGTTCCTGATCAATGCGTTTCTCAATCCAGGCGCCGGCGAGCGCGAGGTGAGCCGCGCGCTCGATGCCATCGACAAGACTCTGACGGCGATCGCCGACAACCGTCCACCCACCGACCATGAGGTCGAGCGCGTGCTCAACCGCTACGAGTCGAGTCACACCTACTCGCATGTCTCCTATATCGCCAAATCGCCTGCCATGGCCCTGGCCGTGATGCACGGCGAGGATGTCAACGACATGATGCCCCGCTATCGCGCAACCGAGGCAGACGACATCAGTCGCGTGGCAAAAAAAATCTTTGACCCGTCGCGCCGCTCGACGCTCATCTACACTCCCAATGGCTGACAACTATCTCGAACGTCAGATGGAGGACTACCGCGCCGGACGTTTGTCGACGTCCGCGGTCGTGCCATCGCGTCGCCGCGACCTCACGGCCTGGGTCGACATCGCGCCCGACCCCGACCTCACCGTCGATGTCGTGTCATCATTACGCATGGCCGGTGTCCGTGTGGCCTTCACGCTCGATGATATGCGCCGCGGCAATGAGGTGGCGCAATCGACGGGGGCGCGCTACTATCCACGCAGGGTGGCAGCCCGTGCCGTCAGCGATTACAAACAGTTTGACATCACTATTACAAGATGAATACCTCTTTGCGCCGCCCTGACTACACCGGCGTCACCGTAGTCGTCGCCATTATAATGGCCGTCACGTTCATACCTTATCTTTCTCTCACGCTTTTCAACACCAAGGGTGAGCCTCGCGAAGCTATCGTCGCCCTCTCGATGCTGCAGCAGGACAACTGGGTGCTCCCGGTGTCGTGTGGTGGCGACATCCCTTACAAGCCGCCGATGCTCGCATGGTGCATCGCACTGCTGTCCCGGCTCTTCAACGGCGGTGAGGTCAGCGAGTTCACCTCGCGCCTCCCGTCGGCATTGGCCGTGGTGGTGATGATGGTGGCTATGTTCCGCTATTGGGCACATCGCGCGACGGTGTCGCTTGCCGGTGTGGCTGTTTTTGTGACGGTCGGCTGCTTTGAGGTCTATCGCGCAGGCATGACGTGCCGTGTCGACATGCTCAACACCATGTTTATGGTGCTTGCGATGCTGTCGTTGGCACGGTGGACCGAGCGCGGCAGCCGGGGCATACCGCTGACGGCGGCGCTGCTGATGTCGGGGGCTTTTCTGACCAAGGGACCGGTCGGCGTGGTGCTCCCCTGTCTGGTGACATGGGTGTATGTGCTTGTCGCCGGACGCCCGGGGGTGTGGCGCGTGACATGGCGTCTGGCGTTAGGTGCGCTCGCCGCATGCGTCTTGCCGGCGATATGGTATGTTGCTGCGTGGCGTCAGGGTGGCGACAACTTCCTGGCGCTGGTGATCGAGGAAAATTTCGGCCGCATGACCGGCACGATGACCTACGATTCGCACGTCAATCCGTGGTATTACAACATCATCACTCTCATCACGGGCATGTTGCCCTACACGTTGGCTTTGGTGCTGACGCTCTTCTCTCTGAGATACAGAAGCGTGCGCCTCGACCGACAGGGCTGCGACGGCTTTCTCTCGCGTGCGCTTGCATGGCTGCGTGCGCTCAGGCCCGCGACGCTCTATGCGCTGACGGCGATTGTAGTCATTTTTGTGTTCTATTGCCTGCCGTCGAGCAAACGGTCGGTCTATCTGCTGCCGATCTATCCGTTCATCGCATGGTTTGTTGCCCGATACCTTAATTATATGTGCGCGCGAGGGCCGCGTATGCTCAATGTCTACTCATGTGTCATCGCCCTGCTCGCCATGATTGCTCCGGTGGTCTATCTGCTCATTGTCGTGCCCGAGTGCAATCTGCTGCATCTCCCTGAGCGTATTTTTGCCGACATGAGGAGTTACACTCCCCCTGTGTGGTGTGATGTGACACTCGGATGCTCGTTCGGCATGGGACTGATGACGTTTGTGGCTGTCATGCGCCGCGGAGCGATCGCCGCCATGTCGCGCGCGGTGATGACGGTGGTTGTCATCCTCTGGAGCTACGGCGGGGTGTATGCGCCGGCCATCCTCAATGCCCGCAGCGACCGCGACACGGCTGCCGTCGTTGCCTCGCTTGCGCCCAAGGGCCCTGTCTACGGCTACACCTCCGACCGTCTGATGCGGTTCTACACCATCGGCTTTTATACCGGCGACCGCGTCAGACGCATCGATGCCGACCGGCCCGAGGGGAGGGGAGTGCTGATGGTGGCCGAGCGCGACCTCGACGCATTCGGCGCGTTCAACGACTCGCTCGAGGCGCCCTACAGGCTCACGCTCGTGCACAAGACCGGCCGCAAAAGCTGCGACCTCCGCTCGCCCTTATATCTGTTCGAATTTGAGCGTTGAGAAATTTTTTTTAAAAAATTTTGCACTTTTTAGTGAACAAAAACGGGCCGAAATGTTTTTTAACAATAAAAGCAACAGCAATGAGGTTTAATTAAGAATTATATGCGAAAATTGTTAAAAAATTTTGCATTAACAAAATTAAATTGTACCTTTGCGCCAAATTCATCAAGTTCAACTATCTTATAAAATGAAAAAATTGATTCTTATCGCTGCCATGGCACTGGGTGTGATGTCAGCACAGGCCGCAGAGACCGTTCAAGGAAGCAAATTCTTTGACAACTGGTCAATTGGCCTCAAAGGTGGTGCAGTAGCACCGTTCCAGGGATATGCTTTCTGGCCTGCAAGCCGCGGCATCGCCGGCATCGAGCTCCGCAAAGAGGTTACTCCCGCGTTCGGCATCGGTTTTGAGGGCGAGTGGACAGTCAACACCTCAAGCTGGGGCGGTTACAAGAGCGCAAACGTGTTCGACCACCAGTATGTAGGCGTGTTCGGCGCTGTTAACTTCATGAACTGGTTCGCAGGTTACACCGGCTCACCCCGCGTATTCGAGCTCGAGCTCGTTGCAGGCGCAGGCTGGCTGCACAGCTACTATCCCAAGAGCCAGGCTGAGGATGCCAACACATGGGGCACCAAAGTAGGTCTCAACTTCAACTTCAACCTCGGTGCTTCTAAAGCATGGACAATCGGCATCAAACCCGCCATCCTCTGGAACATGGGTGCATCAGGCTATGGCACATACCTGGGTCACAACGCTCAATATGATGGCCGCCACGCTTATGTTGAGATGGAGGCAGGTATCACATACCACTTCAAAAACAGCAACGGCACTCACTCTTTCAACCTCGTTCGTCCCTACGACCAAGAGGAAGTTGACGCTCTCAACGCTCAGATCAACGCTCTCCGTGGTCAGCTCGACGCTTGCGGCGCTAACAACGCAGCTCTCCAGCAGCGCATCAACGCTCTCCAGAGCGAACTCGACGCTTGCCTCGCTCGTCCCGCTGTCGTGAAAGAAGTGACCCGCGACCTCGACAACGTTCGTTACATCTTCTTCGCTCAGGGTTCTTCGGTTATCCAAGCTAACCAGCAGCCCAACGTTGAGATGGTAGCTGAGTACCTCAAGAACAACCCCTCTTCTAAGGTTGTCATCAAAGGTTATGCTTCTCCCGAAGGCTCACTCGCTTTCAACGAGAAACTCGCTCAGAAACGTGCTGACGTTGTTAAGAACGCTCTCATCAACAAATACAAAGTTGCTGCTGACCGCATCACAGCTGAGGGTCAAGGCATCGGCAAGCTCTTCAGCGAGCCCACTTGGAACCGCGTGAGCGTCTGCACAGTTGACTAATCGATAGATTAAAACTTAATACCCGGCGGGTGTGCCACTGGCACACCCGCTTTTTTTATGCTATTCATTTAGAGCTATTCTTTGGTGCTATTCTTTGGCGCTTTCCTTTGGCGCTTTCCTTTGGTGCTATTCTCTGGCGCTTTTTCGCCATGCTTTCCCCGTGCTTTTCCCCCGTGCCTTTCCCCCAAGATTTTTTCGTGACGCTCCCACGCTCATTTTTTGGCTTTACTCAAACGGGTTTGAAAAAATATGCCTAACTTTGCAATCTACATGTTTTTCTAACCAAATACGATATGAATACACGCTTTTTCAGACTGTCAGCCGCTGTCCTGGCGGCCATGATGACATTTGGCCTCACCTCGTGCTCTGACGACGACCCCGAGGACCCCTCGACCCCCTCGACCGTTAATCCCGGCGAAGGCGACCAACCCGGCGGCCTTCTCGCTCAGGAACTCGACTTCATCGTCCTCAACCAAGGCAATTTTGGACAGGAGAATTCATCGGTCATTTTCTACGGACACATCGGCCACTCTGACCTGATCGAGCCCTTCGAGACTCTGACATTCGGTGGGGTAGGCAACGACATGATCGAGGATGACGACTATCTTTACATCGCTTACAACGGCTCGGACAAAGTGGTCGTGATGAAAGAGACCTATGACGACGACTACGACTTTGTCGGCGATGTCAGCGTGTTGCAGCCCCGCTATCTTGCCGTCGACGGCAAATATCTCTACGTCACATCTTATATCGCGTCCGACATGAGCCACAACGGCTCGATTGTCAAAATCGACCGCACCACACTCGATGTCGTCGGTCAGCTCGACCTCGTGTGCCAGCCCGAGCAGATAGCCATTGTCGGCGGCAAAGCCTACGTCGCCAATTCGGGCTATTTTGACAACGAGACAGGCACCTCGACATTCAGCAACATCCTCTCGGTTATCGACCTCAAGACATTCACCGTCAGCGGTCAGATCGAGATGCCCGCCGTCAACCTCCACCACGTCGCTGCCGACAGCCGCGGCCGCCTCTGGGTCAGCTCGCGCGGCAACTATGTCGACCAACCCTCATGCCTGATGCGCGTCACCCTCGGTGACGCACCCGTCATCGACACTGTCAACATTCTCACCGACAACTTCACCATCTATGGCAACAAGGCATATACCTACGCCATCAACTATGCAGCCGGCACCAACAACTATGTCGCTGTCGACCTCAATACCCTCGCCACCGAGGATTATCTCAAGCCCGACGTAGCCGCCAAGATCGTCACCCCCTATGGCATCGCCATCGAGGATGAGGACGACGTCGACTACATCTACATCCTCGACGCAAACAACTACGGCACGACAGGCTACGTCTACAGCATCAAGGCCGGCGCCAACGCCATCGCCGCCACCTACGAGGCCGGCCCCCTCCCCTGCTGCATCCTCTTCGACTGATCCCGCCGCACCCACCCGGATGGTGTAGGGACGCACGGTTCGTGCGTCCGCCTGACAATCAATGTATTACGCCATTCGCCTCGTCCGACTTGTCTGACATGTCTGACGTGTCCTCCCCGATAAAAAATGGTCGACCCTCCCCGGGCCGACCATTTTATTGTGTCTTCGCCGGGACTCCCTGCCGGGCGCCCGTTTGTCGCCAAAATTGGTCAATACAGAAAAATTTCTTTAATTATAAGTTATTGTTTGCAAAAAACTTCGTATCTTTGTGAACAATTTGTGCGTAACAGACATTTCAATCGCGTGCGGGTCCTCATGAGACCCGATACACAATGTTTAAGGACAATTTTTAAGCTAAATATCATTTTTTTCAATTATTGACAAATGAGCAAGATTGATTTAACCCAGTATGGTATCACCGGTACCACTGAAATCGTTTACAATCCCACTTACGAGCAACTCTTCAAAGAGGAGACTCTCCCCACCCTCGAGGGCTTTGAGAAAGGCGCTGTCACCGAGCTCGGCGCTGTCAACGTCATGACAGGCGTCTACACCGGCCGCTCGCCCAAAGACAAATTCATCGTCCTCGACGACAAGTCTAAAGACAGCATCTGGTGGACAACCGAAGAGTATAAAAACGACAACAAACCCGTCACCGAGAAGACTTGGGACGCCGTCAAAGAGATCGCCGTCAAAGAGCTCTCTAACAAGCGCCTCTACGTGGTTGACCGCTTCTGCGGCGCCAACAAAGACACCCGCATGGCTGT
>CAZKYR010000026.1:0-13431 GCA_964557035.1 uncultured Bacteroides sp.
GGCACCCGACGAGGCCAGGGTGGTGTAGCCGCGCCACATCTGCTCGCGCAGGTCGCGGTCCTGAGCATTCTGCAACACGGGCAGGCGGCTGGGAGCGTGGAGCGTGAAAGCCCACTGACCCTGATGACCGCGTGCGGCAGCCTCCTCGGCAGCGGTCGCTACCAACGCGGCGGGGAGACCCGCCAGGCGCGACTCGTCGTCGACAAAGATGGCAAACTCGTTGGTGGCGTTGAGCAGGTTTTTGTTAAACTGCAGGTAGAGGTCGGTCAACCGGGTGTTGAGGGCCGACAGCTGCGCTTTGCCTGCCTCATCGAGGAGGGCGCCGTTGCGTGTGAAGTCGGTGTAACGCTCCTCGACCAGACGCTTCTGAGGGCCGGTGAGACCGAGGGTCTCGCGGTTGTCATAGAGATATTTGACGCGGTTGAAGAGGGCGTCATTCATCATGATCTCATCGTTGTATTGCGACACCATCGGCGACACTTTCTCATCAATCTCGACAAGGGTCGGAGTCGAGTTTGACTCGGTCATCGAGTAGAACACGCGGCTGACACGTGTGAGGATGTCGCCCGACATGTCCATCGCCAGGATGGTGTTGTCAAACGTGGGTGTCTCAGGATTGTTGGCGATAGCCTGAATTTCCTGACGTCCCTGAGCTATGCCGGCCTCAAAAGCAGGCAGATAGTCGGCCTCGGTGATGAGGTCGAACGGGGGGATGTCAAACTCTGTGCCATAAGGCTGCAGAAACGGATTGGTGTGCTCTGAAGCATTCATGGTTAAATTGGCGCCGGCCACGAGTGCACCGGCCACAAGGAGGGTTGATACCTTCATTTGATAAATTGATATGATTAGTTATTAAGGTTTTAATGTCGGTTTTGCATGCCTGACGCGCCCGGACGCTGACCCGGATTGGAGGGCTGTGACGGCTGCGAGGGTTGTGACGGACGCAGACCATTTGAGGGACCGTTGTTAGACGGACGGTTGTTGTTGGCCGGCGGAGCGGGATTGTTCGGGCGGTTGTGGACCGGCGGAGGTGTCGGACGCGAAGGAGCCGGACGCGGCGGTGCAGGTCGCGGCGGAGCCGGGGGTGGTGGCAGCGGCCGCGAGGGGGGCGGCGGGGGAAGGATCGGGTCGTAGTAATAGTCCGACGGCCCGATGAACGAGTCGAGCATCATCGACCCGCACGAGGTCAAGCCCGGCAGCGCCAACAAAGCGGCTATGAGCACTATGGCTTTTGAACGATATTTCATCTGCTTAATATTTTCAAGTTGCAAATTTAATGATAAAAACTCAAATCAAGCTATTTTTTCAACATATAAGCGGCCTGTAAAGAGTGTCAGGAGTGAAAATTTTAACATTCTTTATCATAATTTTGATTAAACTTTTGACCCTCCCATCTCTCTAATTGTCGTGCCGTTTAGATAGTTTAATTGTTGTTTAGACTGACAAACGTGACACAAGTTTAACCCTTCCTCTTTTAACTTCATCACTATCCTCAACAGGTTTCTTTCTTTCATGGACCCATTTAAACGCATCAGACGCGTAGTCTCAGCACTCGTCGTCACATTTTTTGGTGTCGGCGTGGCAACAGCCTACGACATCAGGGGCAGTGTCGCCGACACATCGGGCGAGCCGCTGCCGACTGCCACCGTCAGGTTGCTCGCTGCAAAAGACAGCGCGTATGTCAAAGGTGTCGCGGCTGACATTGAGGGCACATTCATCCTCAGCGGCGTCAACAACGGCAAATATATCCTCGAGACAAGCTACATCGGCTATCAGAGTGCCTTCAAGGACCTGCAGGTCAAAGGGGCGAACGTCGATGCCGGTCGCATAGAGATGGCCGAGTCGACCGTGATGTTGCGCGAGACCACAGTCACCGGCGTGAAAACGCCGATCAAGGTGATGGAGGACACCATCGAATACAACGCCGACACATACAAGACGCCCCCGAACGCTGTGGTGGAGGACCTGCTCAAGCGTCTGCCGGGTGTGGAAGTGGGCACCGACGGCTCGATCACGGCCAACGGCAAGAGCGTGTCAAAAATATTGATTGACGGCAAGGAGTTCTTTGCTGACGACCCCAAAGTGGCATCCAAGAACCTTCCGGTCAGCATGGTCGACAAACTCCAGGTTGTCGACCGCAAGAGCGACCTGGCCCGCATCACGGGCGTCGATGACGGCGAGGATGAGACCGTCATCAACCTGACAGTCAAAAAGGGAATGCAAAACGGCTGGTTTGGCACAGTCGAGGCCGGATATGGCACCGACGACCGCTATCTGGGCACCTTTAACATCAACCGTTTTTGGAACGGCAACCAGATCACATTCATCGGCAATGCCAACAACACAAACGAGCTTGGATTCACCGATGGCAACGGCACACGGTTCAGACGCTTTGGCGGAGACAACGGCATCAACAGCTCGCAATCGTTCGGCGTCAACTTCAACATAGGCCGCGACGAGACACTGCGCGTGGGCGGCAACGTGATGTACTCGCACACCGACCGCGACACCCGCACCGACCAATTGCGCCAATACCTGTTCCCCGACTCGACATCCTACGCCGAGACCCACAGCGTGGCACGCGACAAAGGTCACAACGTGCGTGCCGACTTCAGACTCGAGTGGAAGCCCGACTCGTTCAACACCATCGACTTCAGACCCTCGTTCTCATACAACCACAACCGCTCGCTCTCGGACGTCACAGGCCTCAACATGGCCGGCGACGCGGCACGCACACCCGTCACCCGGTCGTACAACAACGGTGACACACGCGGCAACAGCTATGAGGCAGGAGGCCGGCTGATCTACAACTACAACTTCAAGTCACACCGCGGGCGCAGCCTGTCGGCAATGGTCAACTATCGATTCAGCGACGTGCGCGAAGATGAGAAAACCTACTCGCGCAACCTTTTTTACCTCCTCTCAAACGACTCGATCCTCGACCAATACACTGTCAACCACACCTGGAGCAATCAGATCAACACCCGACTGTCATGGACCGAGCCGTTGGGTGATGTGACCAAAGGCAACTTCCTGACATTCTCTTACATGCTGAGATACAGATGGAACAACGCCGACAAAGAGGTGAATGACGTGCCGGTGGCTGTCGACCCGTCGCTCGACGCTTTCACGACATTCTTCCCCGACTATGGGGCGATGGAGCCCAATGACACGCTGTCAAACAGATTTCGCAATGAGATGATGGCCCAGTCAATCAGGGTCGGCTACAAGCATGTGACCAACAAATATACCCTCGACGCGGGCGTGTCGTTCGACCCGACCATGTCGCGCTCGACCAACCTCACCGACGCAGCCCGCACCATCCCGACACGGTGGGTGTACAACTATGCTCCTTTCTTGCGGTTTAGATACAAGATCGGCAAGAGCACCTCGTTCAACGCCCACTACATGGGCCGCTCGTCACAGCCGTCGATGACACAGCTGCAGCCCGTCGCCGACTACTCTGACCCGTTGCGCATCGTGATCGGTAACCCCGACCTCGACCCGACATTCAGCCACAACATACGTCTGCGCCACCAGCACTTTGACCAAGAGTCGCAGATGTCAACCATGACTATGGCTGACGCGACGATCGAACAAAACTCAATCGTGTCGCGCACGGCATATGACCCCACCACATCGGGACAGACAACGACCTACGAGAATGTCAACGGCGTGTGGAACGCCCGCGTGATGAACATGTTCTCGATGCCGCTTGGCAAGTCGCGCCGCTGGACATTCAACAACAACGCGTTTGTCAACTACAACCAGCGTGTGGGATTCAACAACGGCCTGCGCAACATGTCGCGCTCGATCATGTTTGTCGAGTCGCCCTCGATAGCATTCCGCCCCGAGAACCTCGAGTTTGAGCTCAGGCCTATGTATCACCTGCAGACCACCGCCAACTCGCTCAAGACCGTCGGATCGACGACCGTACACCGCTTTGGAGGCATGTTCAACGGCACATATTACACCCCGTTTGGCCTGGTGCTCGCCACCGACCTCAATTTCTCGGCCACACGAGGCTATGCGTCAGGATTTGACAAAGATCAGTGGATGTGGAACGCATCGGTGTCATACCAGTTCCTCAAGGGACGCGCTGCCACCATACAGCTCAAAGTCTATGACATACTGCAACAAAAGACCAACATCAACCGCACCGTCACGGCCAACTACATCGACGACAGCTCGTACAACTCGCTCACGCGCTACTTTATGCTGACGTTCACCTACAAGTTCAACACATTCGGTGCGGGCAATCAGCCGGCGTCAAACAATATGTTCGGGCACGGTCCCGGCGGCCCCGGCGGTCCCCCTCCCGGTGGCGGCCCCGGCCCGCGATGAGATTTTAAACGACAACTGCGCATGTTTTTTGCGCAGTTGTTTGCTTTTTATGAGTACATGTCGGTGAATAATTGCTAACTTTGCATTCTCAGGCGAGCCGCCCGAGCATTGAATAATCACAAACGATGAACAGGAAGGAATTTGAAATAATGGCTCCCGTGGGGAGCTACGAGTCGCTGCACGCCGCCTTGGACGCGGGCGCAGACGCAATATACTTTGGAGTCGAGGGACTGAACATGCGCGCCCGGTCGAGCGTCAACTTCACCCTCGACGACCTGCGCGCCATCGCCTACACCTGCGACAAAGCGGGGGTCAAGAGCTACCTGACGGTCAACACGGTCATCTATGACAACGAGCTGTCAAAGATGCGCGAGGTCATCGACGCGGTGGCTCAGAGCGGCATCTCGGCCATCATCGCCTCTGACATCGCGGCCATCATGTATGCGCGGTCGGTTGGCGTAGAGGTGCACATATCGACCCAATGCAACATCACCAACATCGAGGCGGTGCGCTTTTACGCACAATGGGCCGACGTGGTGGTGCTGGCACGCGAACTGTCGCTCGAACAAGTCGCCGCGATACACCGCGCCATCATTGACGAGGACATCCGCGGACCGCACGGCGAATTGGTGCGCATCGAGATGTTCTGTCACGGCGCGCTCTGCATGGCCGTGTCGGGCAAATGCTATCTGTCGCTCCATCAGATGAACAGCAGCGCCAACCGGGGCGCGTGCACCCAGATATGCCGCCGGTCGTACACCGTGCGCGACAACGAGACGGGCGACGAGCTGGCGATCGACAACAAATACATCATGTCGCCCAAAGACCTCAAGACCATCCATTTTATCAACCGGATGGCCGACGCCGGCGTCAGGGTGTTCAAGATCGAGGGACGCGCCCGCGGACCCGAATATGTCCACACGGTCGTCAGCTGCTACAACGAGGCTCTCGAGGCGATGTGCGACGGGGTGTATGACGAAGATGCAATAGCACGGTGGGACGAACGCCTCGACCGCATCTTCAACCGGGGATACTGGGACGGCTACTATCTGGGGCAACGCTTAGGCGAATGGTCACACCGCTACGGCTCATCGGCTACCCGCACCAAAGTGTATGCCGCCAAGACCCTGCGCTACTTCTCAAACCTCGGCGTGGCCGAATTTTTACTTGAGGCCGGCGAGCTTCACAAAGGAGACGAGATACTGATCATCGGGCCCACGACAGGCGTGGTCGAGCTAACCCTCGACGAGATGCGCCTCGATGGTGGCATCGTCACCGACACCGTCCGCAAGGGGGACGTGTTCGCCATCAAAGTACCCGCCAAAGTACGCACCAGCGACCGCCTCTACCTCTGGCGCATCAACGCCTGACAACCCAACAGCATGCCTGACACTCGTTTCTAATTTTGAATTTTTAACACAAGTTTAACTGTTGGGGGCAATGATTTTGCCCACCTTAATTTGTATCTTTGCATCAGAAATAAATCTCACAAATTTGTAGCTTTACATCAGAAATAAATCTCACACAATATGGCAAAAAAAACAACTTCCAAGGGTCCGGCTGCTATCGCTGACCCTAAGCAGGCTAAACTCAACGCCCTGCAGGCTGCACTCGGCCAAATCGAGAAGGATTATGGCAAGGGGGCGGTGATGAAATTGGGGGATGAGGCAATCGAACAGATTGACGTGATTCCCACCGGCTCGATCGGCCTCAACAACGCTCTTGGCGTAGGCGGATTTCCGCGCGGCCGCATCATCGAGATCTTTGGTCCGGAGTCGTCGGGCAAGACGACATTGGCTATCCACGCCATCGCCCAGGCCCAGAAGGCGGGCGGCATCGCTGCCATCATCGACGCGGAGCACGCGTTTGACCGCTTCTATGCCGAGAAGCTTGGCGTGGATGTCACCAACCTGCTCATCGCTCAGCCTGACAACGGCGAGCAGGCTCTCGAGATTGCCGATCAGCTGATACGCTCGTCGGCCATCGACATCATCGTCATCGACTCGGTGGCGGCGCTCACGCCCAAAAGCGAAATAGAGGGGGACATGGGCGACCGCAACATGGGCCTGCAGGCCCGCCTGATGTCGCAGGCCATGCGCAAGCTCACCGGCACCATCTCGCGCACAAACACGACATGTATCTTCATCAACCAGCTGCGCGAAAAAATCGGTCAGATGTTTGGTCCGTCCGAGACTACCACCGGCGGCAACGCCCTCAAATTCTATGCCTCGGTGCGCGTCGACATCCGTTCGTCAACTCCGCTCAAAGACGGCGACGACATCATCGGACGCCACACAAAGGTGAAGGTAGTGAAAAACAAAGTGGCGCCTCCGTTCAAACGCTGTGAGTTTGACATCATGTTCGGCCAGGGCATCGCGCGCTCGGGCGAAATCGTCGACCTGGGTGTCGACACGGGCGTGATCACCAAATCGGGCTCGTGGTTTAGCTACAACGGCACCAAAATCGCTCAAGGACGCGACGCAGCCAAGCAAACCATCGAGGATAACCCCGAATTGGCCGACGAGCTCGAGGCTAAAATCATGGAGAAGCTCAGAGGTGAAACACAGACTCCTTCAACCTCCCGGACCGAGGAGTCAAAGGAGACCAAAGAGCCTGACGATGACATCTTTGACACCGACCTCCCCGACGACGACTTCAGCATCGAGTCAGACAACTAAGATTACCTTATATAACAAGAGCGCCGCGGACACATCAGCCTGCGGCGCTCTTGTTATATCGTTGAGAGTTTAAATATTAGCGTTACAGCTGCTTGGGCTGTTGTTTATCATACCGGGGTGACTTCACAGCTCACCGCTGACACCGCGAGCATCTCGCCGGCGCCACCGACAATCACCCGCCCCGAGGCTGCCGGCACAAGCACCGACTGGCCGGCCGCAATCTCACATGCGACTCCCTGCCCGGTCAAAAGCGTGCAGTCGCCGGCGATGCACACAAGGACTACAAAGCTGTCGCCATGCGCATCGACCGCATATTCGCGTCCGTCGGCCGGCACCACGTGACACACCGCAAAATGCTCGGTGTCGATGATGCGGCTGCTGTGCGCGTCGATCGGCACCGCCGTGTTGCGTCGTGCGGCCACGTCGTCATATTTGATGGCCTCGCGGGCTGCCTCTGTGTGGAGCTCGCGCGGGCAACCGTTGCTATCCACGCGGTCGTAGTCATAGATGCGATAGGTGATGTCGGACGACTGCTGCACCTCGACCAGCAGGTTGCCGGCCCCGATGGCATGGATGCGTCCGGCCGGGACATAAAACGAGTCGCCGGGGCGTGTGTCAAAACGCCCGACAATGTCCATGATGCTGTTCTCAGCCACAAGGCGGTCATACTCACCGGGGGTAAGACTGCGGGACAGGCCGAGGTCGATGCGTGCGCCGGGGCGCGTATCAACGATATACCACATCTCAGTCTTGCCTCGGCCGCCACAGCGCGCCGCCAGCTCATCGTCGGGATGCACCTGCAGCGACAGGTCGGCATGAGCGTCGATAAACTTCACTAACAGCGGGAATCGGGAACCATAGCGGTCGGCAACGGCGTGACCCACAAGCGACTCGCCATATCGCTCCACCAGCTCGGTCAGATGACACCCCGCCAGCGGGCCGTCAGCGACAACCGACTCACATCCCGGTAGAGCCGACACCTCCCAGCTCTCGCCAACACGCTCAGGAACGCGATGCAAACCCTTGAGCGACGCGATGGCATCGCCGCCCCAGATGGTGACATGTAAATCAGGTTCAAAGCGTAAAACCTGCCGTGCTATATCAATCATCAAAATTTCAAATTCAAAATTCAACCTTCGCAACGGCGAAAGCTGAGGTTTATGGCTGATATTCGGGCACAAAGATACTCAATTTCCACGACACAAAAAAATTTTGCACGCCTCCAAAAAAATGACTAAATTTGCAGTCAATTTGTGCGCACAGTCACGAGCTGGATAGCCACCTGACAATCAGCGCATTTGCACAACAAGGGATGACTGCCGAGGCAATCCGATACCCCATCGCGGGCACGCAACAGCACCCACAGCGGGCCGTTGCGGGCGAGAAAGAGATGTGCCCGCAAGTCCTCCCGTATATATTCTCAGCCGCCGACATCGTCGCCTCACTGCAGCACCGTGTCGATGCGCCCGGAGCCACCCCCGCCACCGCACGTCAGGCGCGACACGCCCTGACAGCCTATCTGGCATATATCGCCGACCGGATGCTCGCCGACCATGCCGACATGCGCAGCCGCGACCACTACCTCGGCACACATCAGGCCGACAGCGACCACCTGCGCCGTTTCGCACAGTGGATGACCGACGACCGCTATGCCACCGCCACCGCCACGCACTATCTCCGCGCCATCCGCGCCGCCATGCGCCACGCCGGTCACCACATCGACATCGCCGACGCCCTCAGCCTCATCGCACAACAGCAGGCCTCCAGCGCCGCTTCCGAAGACACCGTGTCTCCGCCGGCTTTAAATGAGCAAGCCCTGACTGCACCGGCCGTTACGGCGACCGATGCCCCTCGCTGGTATGCTCTCCGCAACCACACCGACCTCACCGACGCCAACCTCACCACCCTGTTAGCCGACAAGCTCGGAGACACCGACGCCGCCTACAACCCCGAACTCACCGTCAAGAGACGCGACCGACAGGGACGCCTCGTCACCGCGCCCAGTCCCCTGCTGCGCCGACTGATACTCGTCAAGTGCACCAGAGCAGACCTGCGCGACATCCTCACAGACAGCCGCTTTGCCGGACACCTCCAACCCTACACCGACGCCGACCGCACCCCCCAGGCCATCCCCGACGCACAGATCGACATGTTCGCCCTGCTGCTCAGGCTGAGCAGCGACGCCGACGCACAGCTCGACCTCATCGACACCGACCGACACGCCCGTGCACTTGCTGCCGGCACCCCCGTCCAAGTGACCGGCGGAGCCTTTGCCGGCCTGCGCGGCACCGTCGCCCGCATCCGCCGCGACCGCCGCGTCGTCGTCCACATCCCCGGCCTCTGCGCCCTCGCCACCCCCCACATCCCCCCCCAACTCCTCCAACAGCTCTAACGCCGAGACAATTTCGTCCGAATGGTCGAACGCAAAGTCATCAAGCACAGCTTTTTTTGGAACGCCGTGAATTCATACGGCTCTCAGGGTCTTCAGTTCATCATTGGCATCGTGATGGCTCGGCTTCTGATGCCCGCCGATTATGGCATAATCGGCATGCTGACTATTTTTATATGCATTTCCAACGCACTGATATCGGCAGGATTTCCCACTGCTCTGTTGCGTAAAAAAGAGTTGACAGCAACAGATCTGTCAACTGTCTTTTATACCAATATCTTGATCAGTATGGTCATGTATGGCATCATGTATGTAGGAGCACCTTACATCGCAGAGTTCTATCGGATTCCGCTGCTAACAACCGTCACGCGGGTAATATGCCTGACATTTATAATAAATTCGGTTTGCGCGGTGAGCGGCACTATACTTACCCATCAGCTCAAATTCAAGACAAGGGCTATAATTCAACTGGCCACACAATTGTCAACAGGAATTGTTGCCATTTACTTAGCATACAACGGTCTGGGTGTATGGGCATTGGTTTGGCAACAGATAGTATCTGCGGCGCTGAGCGGCATATTATGGTTTATAGCGGCACGATGGACACCGTCACTCATATTCTCGACAACATCACTGCACGAACTATTTGGGTTCGGGTCTAAAATATTAGCCAGCAATATCATCACACAAATATATCAAAATATATACAGTGTCGTTATCGGGCGCGCATACAACGCCACAGATTTGGGATACTTCACGCGAGCGGACGGATACAGCAAACTCGTCCCGATAAGCTTTGCCGGTCTGATACAAAACACTTTGTTCCCAATTATTTCCAAGATACAGGATGACATAAACAAATTACGCGAGTTCAACACCAAAATGATTAAGGTGAGCTCGTTTTTGATTTTTCCATGTTCGATGGTTCTTGCCGGCGCCGCCTACCCGACTATTTCGGTCATGATCTCTGACAAATGGCTTCCGACAGCACCAATTCTTCAAATACTTTGCTTCACCGTTTTGCCTGAGCATCTGTATTATATCAACAATGACTTCATCACTGTGACCGGTCGGTCAGATTACCTGATGCGAGAGCAGTATATCTCAAAAACAATGTCTATCGTATTGCTATTTGCAGCACTGCCATTCGGGTTGATGACAGTAGCGGTCAGCAAAGGCGCGGGAGCTCTCGTCACTTATCTCTACAGCGCCCACTATCTTCGCAAAACTGTCGGCATAAACGTTTTGCAGCAGCTCAAATGGCTTTTGCCCACTTTTATCATCTCATTGGCGCTCGCAGCCGGTGTCGCTTTAGCATTTATGTATCTTGATTATACGCTTATCAATCTCGTCGTGGTGTTGGCGACCGCGGCTATCATTTATATACTTGCTGCCCGCATCTGGTTGAATGATTCTTTACAAACAATATTGAACCTCAGAAAATGACCAAACCAACAATATCGGTCATCATACCGGTCTATAATGTCGAGAAGTATGTCGGCGAATGTCTTGACAGTATTTTGGGACAAGACTTTGATAACATAGAGGTCATTGTCGTCGACGATTGCTCGCCCGACAAAAGCATTGACATCGTAAAAAAGCGGTTTGAGAACTATGACGGTAAAAAGCAGACGCGAATTGTGCATCACGAGCGTAACCGCGGACTTGCTGCAGCCCGCAATACTGGCATCGAGACGGCTCAAGGAGACATGATTTATTTTATTGACAGCGATGATTACCTTGCCCGCCACGATGCTCTGTCAAAGCTTATCAACAGACAAATCGAGACAGGCGCTCTGATCGTTGCCGCTAACAATCTAACTATAGACGATCTTACAAAAAAGGAGATCAAAACCATAAGTCAAAAGTACACGGTCAAACATAAGTGTCAACCTCAGTATGACCCTGAGATCAGTGTGAGCGGTGTAGCATGGAACATGTTAGTCGATAAAGACTTCATCATTCACAACGACATATTTTTTGATGAGGGAATGATTTTTGAGGACAGTTTGTGGACATTTAAACTCAACTGTGTCGGTTATTCATTGGCCACAATATCTGACCATACCTATGTCTATAGACTTCGCCATCAATCTTTAATGAATACACTAACTGAGAAACATATTATCTCAAATTTTAAACAACCTGTATTGGCAGCCGAGTATCTTGCAAAACACAAAATACTGAATCACAGCTACGCACTACGCGCCATCTCTGACTTTAGGCACGGGGCATTGATGAGATGCGTTACCCAGGTTTCAAATCAAGAGATTTTTAAAAAGCTTTTCAACAAGTTGCGCAAAGAGTGTTCTTCGCTATCTGTGGGCAAAGTTCTATCATCCAACTTGCCACTCTTGAAAAAGGTCCGGACGCTAACCGAAAGTCTGCCATTCTATCTAACAGGTCCACTTGCAAAAAAAATCATTAAACGGCAATACAAAAACTTTAATTGCACTGACGGCACAAAAATTTATGACCCGATTTATATTACGCCCGACAATCTTGAATTTTGAAGTATAGCAATTTTTTATCCATGTTATCTTATTTTTCAATTATTCGAGATATTTATTAATAGAAATAATAAAATCAATTATAATTATGCAGAATCAAATCATCAGATATCTTGGAATTTATAACGAAAAAGACCTCATTAAGGTAGAAGAAGAAGGAATACTGCTTGCACACGAGCAAGAGCACAAGATTATCGTCACGTATGACAAAAAACATCCTTTTAGAATCACAACAATCTCGGTAGGACTAGAACCAATTACATTCAAAGACGAGCGAGAATCAAAATATCAAGTGTTTGAAGTTGACATAGCAGCATACCCAGATGTCAATGCAAGGATTGTTGCCATGGATTTTGCCGCCCAAATCTTGAATTTAAGAAAGGACTTATATCAAGTTTTTGAAAAAGATTACGCTAAACACTGATATTATTTTCTTATCAAGACGCTAATAAGATTTCAATAACTACAATTAGCATATCCCAACCAACGTTTCTCGATAGGCTAATGTATTCATCCATAATATAATACAACAAGAGTGTTTTGATGAAATCATACAATGTATCAGTTATAATCGTTGGATCAAACCACGTCAATACACTCGGATTGATAAGAAGTGTTGGCGAAATTGGAATCAAGCCATTCGTTATTCTTGAGCCTTGCAACCCCCAGTTTTGCAATTTGCGTTTTTCAAAATATATTAGCCAACTGCACATTTTAAAAGACCCGGAGCTATTAATCACGACATTACAAGATCTTAGCAATAGTATTTATCAAAAGGCGATAATACTTTGTGGTAGCGATAATTTTATGAGTATTATTGATGCAAATTATGATAAATTAAAGCAAAGTTTTTATGCATTTAATATTAATAACACACAAGGTCTTATTAATAAATACCTAAACAAAACAGAGTCTTTTGAATTAGCTCGTTCAGTAGGCTTTGATCTCATAAAAACCTGGAATCCTCAAAATCCATACTTCAATATTTCACATGTAGTTTATCCATGTATTGTAAAAGGTAATAATAGCACAAAAAACTCTAAAGGAGATATGCTAATATGTAATAATAAAATTGATTTACAACGTATTCTGAGGACTACACCAAATCTGATAATTCAGGAATTTATAAACAAAGACTTTGAATTAGATATTGTTGGGCTTTCGATACACCATGGAAAAGAAATATATATTGGAGGTGTTGTGAGAAAAATTAGGGAAACTTTAGAAGCCCAATCTCAATTCGATGTATTGGAACCATTGTCGTTTTACCCCAATATAAATTTCGATATGGTTAAAAATCTTGTGGCTGAATTGAAGTACGAAGGCATATTTTCGGTAGAAATTATGTGTAGAGATGACAAAGTTTTCTTCTTAGAGATCAACCTTCGAAATGATGGAACCTCATATATGTATACAGCATCAGGTTTTAATTATGCAAAAGCATGGATTGATTATTGCGAGAACAATTCTACATCCTATATGAAAGCCATCTCAATCTCAAGACCACATT
>CAZKYR010000027.1:0-12844 GCA_964557035.1 uncultured Bacteroides sp.
CCGATGTGTCGTTTAACAAAGGAGGTGTCAAAGACCGCGATGCAGGCATCAAACTGTCGCGCTATCTCCGCCAGCAAGACCCCTATCTGCCTATCATCGTCGAGTCAACCGAGGTTGCCAACGGCGAGAAGGTGCAGTCGTTCAAAGGTGTATTCATCGACAAAAATTCAAAGAAACTGGCCGTCGACCTCGACAAGGCGATGATGCGTCACTTCGGGTTTGGCGATTTTGTGATTCACAACCCTGTCACCGGCGAGGAGGAGATGCGCATCAAGTCGCTCAACCAGATGCAAAAACACATCTTTGACATCCCGACCGGCTCGCTCTACTATGAGGCATCGCGCAACTCGATTTCGCGATGGCTGTATGCACGCGCAATGTTCCCGATAGCTGATGTAATCAAGCGTCACCGTTTCACATCGCTTGATGAGGCACCCGCCGTCCGCCGGCTCTTCTTTGACCTCATCGTCAAATATCGCCGCATGAAAAACCGTGGAGTCGTGGCCGTGTTTCGCAAAGACCGGTTTGACCACTACAGCAACTTTGCCCGCATCGGTCAAGGCTCTCTCGGAGGCAAAGGCCGCGGCCTGGCATTTGTCGACTCAATCATCAAAAAACACCCCGAATGCGACAATTTTGACGGCGTCACCATCTCCATTCCCCGCACGGTTGTGCTCTGCACCGACATCTTTGACGAATTCATGCTCAACAACGACCTCTATCCCCTTGCCCTGAGCGACGTGCCCGACGAGGAGATATTGCGTCAGTTTTTGCACGCCCGTCTGCCCGAACGGCTCATTGACGACTTCATGGCGCTCTTTGAGGTGGTTGACGGCCCGTTGGCCATCCGCTCATCATCACTGCTCGAGGACTCGCACTATCAGCCCTTTGCCGGCGTATATGCCACCTACATGGTGCCTCACAGCAACGACCGCTATGAGATGCTCAAACTGCTGAGCGATGCCATCAAAAGCGTGTATGCCTCGGTGTTCTTCGCAGACTCAAAGGCATACATGACCGCGACATCAAACGTCATCGACAGCGAGAAAATGGCTGTCATCATCCAGGAGGTTGTCGGCCGCGAGACCAAGGGCTACTTTTTCCCGTCGTTTGCTGGGGTGGGGCGCTCGCTCAACTATTATCCCCTCAACGACGAGGTGACTGAGGATGGCGTGGCCGAGGTCGCTGTCGGTCTGGGCAAATATATCGTTGACGGCGGTCTGGCTCTGCGTTTCTCGCCAAGCTATCCCGAACGCGTCTTGCAAACCTCGACCCTCGACCTGGCACTGCGCGACACCCAGCGCGAGCTGTGCGCACTCGACCTGTCATCGCTCACACCCGAGTTCAAGACCGACGACAGCTTCAACATCGCCCGGCTCAATATCCAGGATTTTGCAGGCACCGACGCCCTGCGCTACATGGTGTCGACCTACGATGCTCGCGACGGCTATCTGCGCGACACCGATGCCGGATTCGGACGCAAAGTGGTGACATTCGCCAACATCTTGCGTCACGGCTCCTTCCCGTTGGCCAAAGCTCTCAAATTCATGCTCACGCAAGGCCAGGAAGAGATGCGCCGCCCCGTCGAAATAGAGTTTGCCGGTCTCACCGATCCCACCGGCAAAACCAAAGGTCGCCTCTATTGGCTGCAAATACGCCCCATTGTCGACCGCAAGGATTTGGTCGACGACACTATTCTCTCAATCCCCGACGACCAACTCATCCTCAAGAGCAACACCGCTCTCGGTCACGGCACAATCGAGGGGTTGACCCATATTTTATACGTCCGTCCCGAACACTTCTCGTCGCTCGACACGCCTGCCATCGCTGCTGAGATAGAGACTCTCAACCGCAAGATGGTCGAGAGCGGCACGCCTTACATCCTGATAGGCCCGGGCCGTTGGGGGTCGAGCGACCCGGCTCTCGGCATCCCCGTCAAATGGCCCGCCATTGCAGGTGCACGCCTCATCGTCGAGGCTTCGCTCAACAACTATCGCATTGAGCCGAGCCAAGGCACCCACTTCTTCCAGAATCTCACCTCTTTTGGCGTCGGTTACTTCACTATCAATCCCTATAGCGGAGACGGAGTATATGACGTCGAATACCTCGACAGCATGCCGGCCGTCTACGAGAGCGACAAACTGCGAATGGTCGAGTTTGACCAACCTCTGACCATTGGCATCAACGGGCGCAAAGGAGTGGGCATTGTACGCAAACCAACATAGAACACGATAGAATATGTCATTTTTTGATAAACTCAAACAGGCAATGGGCTTTGACGGCCAATGTGACGATGACGACGAGAAGATTCTCAATGAGTCATCGCCAAAGCGTCACATAGAGAGCATGTCATCCGACACCCGCCAAACCTCTAAACCTCAAGCCGCATCAGACACAGTCGATGCCGACATGAAAGTCACCGCTGACTTGATTTTCGTTCCGGTGCTCGAACTGTTCAACGACCAGCTGCCATCGTTCGTGCGCGACTCTGTTGACCCCGCGACACAACGCAAGCTAATATACGAACGGCTCGACGACGGCATCAAAACACACCTCCAAACACTTGCAGCCGAGGCACACAAATGCGCATCACAACGTTTTGAGGCTGAGCAAGAGCGACTCAAAAACGAAATCAACGACCTGCGCGAGGCTGAGAAACGCGCCGAAGAAAACGGTCAGGAAAGCAATCAACAACGCCTGAGCGCAGAGCGCCAGAAACGGGCACTCGCCGAACGGGTGCGCGACCTCGAGAAACAAGTGGCGGCTTTTGATGCCGAACGCGAGCAATATGAGCTCGAAAACAAGAGTCTCGTCAACCGCCTCAGACTGCTGCAGGTATCAGAGAACAACGCCGACGCCGATGACGACACCGCCGCGACGATCCTGCAATTGACCGACCGCAACAAAGAACTCACCGAGGAAAATGAGGCCCTCGCTCAACAGAACAAAAGCCTGACCGAAGCCAACGAGGCTCTCACGGTCAGATGTGACGAGCTCAAGGATAAAAACAAAATCAGCGATGCGATGATCAACGAGCTCAACGCCAAGACCTCTGACGCTTTGCACCGCCTGGCCGACAACGAGAACGCCGTACAACGCCTCGAGGAGGCCGATCAACGCATCAAACAGCTCTCGGCACAGTGCGACAATCTGCAAAAACGCTATGCCGAAGCCGAGACCGCTGCCGAACAAGGTCGCATGGCCGTGCAGGCTATCTCCGAAATACAGCAAGAACTCTTAAAGCTCGAAACAGCCAAAAACAAACGCGAAGCCCGCATCAGCGAACTCATCGACGAGAACGCCGACAAAGATGAGCAAATCGACCTCTTGCGAGCCGAGATACGCCGCCTCAACACTGTCATCGAGGAGATGCCGGCACAAGTCGCCGAGGGGAACGGCCCGTACGTCGCCTCGCGCACAGTCATCGACATCGCCGACGACACCATCGCCGACACCGACTGGTCGCTCGCTCCAAACAAATCATCTCACTCTGGTCGCAAACGTCATCACGACTCAGACGACGATTTTGGCTATCAAGAGCCCAAACGCCGCAAATCTTACCCCGACGACCCGGCACAAATGTCTCTTTTCTAAGCAAAGCATATTTCACAAATTTCACCGATCATATTTCATCATGAAAAAACATATCAGGCTATCTGCCACCGTTGCCATCACATGTGCCGTCGCCCTCAGCTCGGCAGCTCAGTCTCAAGGAGCGATTGACATCGCACCATACGTCTATCCCCAAAATGTATGCGAGCGCCCCGCCAACTTCACATATATGCCCGATGGCGAGAGCTATCTGCTTCTCGCCGACGACGGTCGCTCCATCGTCAAATATGAGACGGCGACCGGCAACGCCATAGAGACAATCTTTGATGCCTCACATACACGCGAGACGTCAGTGACCTCAATCAATGGTTTCATACTCTCGGAAGATGGCACCAAGCTGTTGGTTTATAATAATGTGCGTCCGATATATCGTCACTCGTTCGAGGCAAACTACTACACATTTGAGATTAAGCGCAACATACTGCGTCCGCTCTCAAAAAAGTTTGACACCCAGCGGGCTCCCATATTCTCACACGACTCGCGCATGGTAGCCTTTGTCGCCGACAACAACATCCACATCAAGAAAATAGACTATGACAGCGAAGTGACCGCTACCACTGACGGCAAAATCAACAGCATCATCAATGGCGTGCCCGACTGGACCTATGAGGAGGAGTTTGCCACCGACTGCTCTATGGCCTGGGCCGCCGACAACCTGACGCTCAGCTACATTCGCTATGACGAGTCGGCCGTTCCCTCTTTCTCTATGACAATGTATGAGGGCACATGCGACCCGATGGAACGCTACGCGCTCTATCCCGGCGACTACACGTACAAGTATCCCGTCGCAGGACAGCCAAATTCGCAAGTGACGGTTCACAGCTATGATATTGAGACCCGCAACACCCGCGACATCACACCCGATGCACGATTTGAATACATCCCGCGCATCGCCTACGTGCCCGGAAGCTCGGACAAGCTCATCATCACCACTCTCAACCGCCCCCAGACACGCATGGAACTGTTCGTGACCAATCCCATGTCGACTGTGTCGCGCTCACTGTTGGTCGAGGAGTCAAAAGCATGGCTCGCTCCCGACACATACGAGAATATGACACTCGAGGCCGATGCTCTGGTGTTGATTTCGGGCCGCACGGGCTACAATCACCTGTATCGCTATGACTACTCAGGCTCGCTTGTCGGCACGATGACAGCCGGCGACTGGGAGGTGACAGCCTACTATGGCCGCGATGCTAAAGGAGGATACTATTATCAGTCTACGGCATCGGGCCCCCTCAATCGAGTGGTCACATACGTAGATGCCAAGGGTAATGCCAAAAACATCAGTCCGACTGTGGGATTCAGCTCCGCCGAATTCTCGCCCGCTCTCAACTATTACGTTCTCAATCACAACACCCACAGTCAAGCACCGGTTTACACCCTGTGCCGCTCAAAAGACGGCAAGACCATGCGCACCCTGGTTGATAACGCCGACTTTGGTGCTCGCTTTGCTTCATTGCCACAAAAAGAGTTTATCACCATTCCCTCCGACGGCGTGGAACTCAATGCTTATATCATCAAGCCGGCGGGCTTTGACCCATCGCGTCGCTACCCCGTAATCCAGTGGCAATACAGCGGTCCCGGCTCACAAGAGGTCGCCGACCGATGGGCACCCGACTGGTATTACTACGCCGCTCAGTCAGGCTATGTAGTCATCTGCGCTGACGGACGCGGCACAGGCTATCGCGGCCGCGCCTTCATGGATGTCGTCTATCGTGACCTTGGTCACTATGAGACCATCGACCAACTCAACGTAGCTCGCTATGCAGCTTCTCTCCCCTATGTCGACGCCGAACGCATCGGCATCGCCGGCTGGAGTTTTGGCGGATACGAGACACTGATGTGTGCATCGGCCGACAACTCACCCTTCAAGTCGGCTGTGGCCATCGCGGCCGTCACCGACTGGCGCTACTACGACACCGTCTATGCCGAGCGCTACATGCTCACACCTTCACAAAACGCCGAGGGATATGAGACATCCGCGCCCATCAACCGCACATCGCACATGAATCTCGACCTGCTGATGATGTCGGGCACGGCCGACGACAACGTCCACTTGTCCAACACAATCGAGTATGTCTCTCACCTGCAAGCCGACAACCGCCTGTGCGACATGCTGCTCTTCCCTAACATGAACCACTCTATCAACGGTTGCAACGCACGTGCGCTGGTCTATGCCAACATGTTGCGCCACTTTGACCGCACCCTCAAATAATGAGGCTAAAAAACAAACCTATCGATGTTCAGTCAAGAAATACAAAGTCCCACCCTCTCTGAGTGCATCATGACGATGTGGCGCAACTGGGTAGTGCCCATCGGATTGGTCATCATCATATTTTTTGTATCGCTGCTGGTACCCAAATATGTTGTCGTAGCCGTTTGCGCCATCTGCGCACTCGCACTCTATCTCTACACCAAACGTCGCTCAAAAGTCATCGACCTCAAGATGCTTGTCTCAACACCCGGACAGATCGTCATCGTGTTGTCACTCACCACTATCATTCTTTTTTTCATATCCTTTCTCACAAGCGACTACAAAGGATATGAGCTGAGCGGACAGCAGTTTAACCCTGACATCCCGGTTGTCACCCCGATTATAATATTGTTCCTCACTGTCGCGGTCACCGGCACAGGCTTGGCTCTCAAGCTCAACCAACATCGCATGAAAGCATATCAGGCATCGTCAACGGCCCGCACTTCTCTGACCATCCACCGTGCGCGTATGCTCAACCGCGAGGCTACCTACCATGCACGAATGCTCTTTTGGCTCTCGCTCTCGCTCCTCATCATCGGATGTGTCTATCGCCTCACACTCTACATCAACGACAGTTTCACGACACGTGACATAGCCGTCTATGCCGTTGTCCCTGCACTGACATTCATCGGCTCATTGATGGTGTTGGCGTTGCGCTACTATGCTCTCTTCACATACTACTGCCGCAATGACTTTTTGCATGTCATCGATCAAGGAGGAGCCACGCGTGTGCGCTATCTCATCATCAGCGACGACCGCGTATTCTTGCGCAAGGTCGATGTCGAGGGTGTAGTACGCTATGACACTCCCATAGCCCACACCCTCCCCTACCGCCTCAAAATCATGAGATTTGATGCCATCACGTTGCTGCGCGACACCTCGGGACTCTACACACGATATGTCGAAATCATGGAGGCTTACGAGAGCAAGCAAAACGAAGCGATGCACAACGAGTTTCACTTCTTTTGCTTCGCACGCTTGCCTCAGGACATCGAGAACGCCTTTGAGGGTGGCAGCTGGTACACCCTCGGCAACCTCAAACGGCTCTATGACCATGGTCAGATGACACCCGAATTTATCACCGAGATGCACCGCATCACAACAATTGCATTGGCGCAAGGTGCTTACGACCGCCACGGGCGCAGACTTCACAAGATACGCAACTACCGCCCCACATTCCGCATCAGCGACCTCCTGCGCCATGACATCGACTTCAACGACTCACATTGGCTTGTGGTAGCACGCCTCAACCAGGACAAGCCATTTTTCTCACTACGTCGCATCTTTTCGGCGTCATATCGACGCATGGGTTCTCCCGATGACGCGACAAACGAACAAGACGAGCAGTCATGACAGGCACTACTCCACTATTGGTCGTCACAGGCCCCACAGCCTCGGGCAAAACACGCTTGGCTGTCACATTGGCCCGACATCTTGACGGTGAAATCATCAGTGCGGACTCGCGACAAGTTTACCGCGACATGACTCTCGGCACCGGCAAAGACCTCGGCGAATACGGCCTCATCCCCTATCATCTCATTGATATCTGCGACGCAGGTCAAAAATACAACCTGTTCAACTTTGTCCGCGATGCACACACCGCCATCGATGGCATCAGGGCAAATCACAGACAACCCATCATTTGCGGTGGCACCGGTCTCTACATCGAGACGCTTCTCAAAGGGGTCAGACTCCCCGAGGTGCCACGCAACGACAAGCTGAGAGCCGAGTTGGCCGACAAAACACTCGACCAACTCATCCCTATGCTCGCCTCGATGAAAGCGCTTCACAACACCACCGACATCGACACCGCGCAGCGAGCTGTCAGGGCCATCGAGATACAAACATTCTACACCGAGCACCCCGAAGAAGCAGAACTCACACGTCCCGGCAAACCGCTCGAGGCCGTCATACTGTGCACCGACATCGACCGCGACACTCGCCGCAAGCGCATCACACAGCGTCTCAAAGAACGACTCGACGCAGGCATGATACAAGAGGTTCAATCGCTCCTCGACCGAGGCATCGCGCCCGACGACCTCATCTACTACGGTCTCGAGTATAAATATTTGACACTCCATTGCATCGGTCACCTCTCTTACCAAGAGATGTTTGACCAACTCAACATCGCCATCCACCAATTTGCCAAGCGGCAAATGACATGGTTCAGAGGCATGGAGCGCAGAGGGTTCAAATTACACTACATCCCCTACGACATCTCGCCCGACGAACTACTCGCCACCGCCCGCAACCTCCTTAACCTCCACTGACCCCACGTCCACACGCCTTTGCTGCGAAAGTTGATATATACAGCGAGGAGGCACGCCGCACGATGCGGGATGCCTCCTCTGTTGATTTGGTAGGGTCTGACGATCAGCGACCCGAGCCGTCAATCATGCCGGTGAGTCGATCGTTGAAGTTTTTGGCATTTTGCAATTCCTCGATTGTCAGGTGCATTCGATAGCGCCAATAGTGACGCGAATTGGCCGGCACATTGATTTGCTCGTCGTTGGGATTTTCGCGACGCAGTGTCGGATCCATCGACAGCCAATCCTGCAACGGGATGATGCAGAGCATCGAGGGTGACTTGAGGTGGAAGTCAAGTATCTTCTCACACACCCAAGGCTCAGCATAATATGGTGCCTCGCCACCCTGGTGCAATGTGTTGTTGTAGAATCTCTGTGTGGCGTCGCGGTCACTCTCCCACCATGCGCGGATGCCGCCCATGTCGTGTGTCGAGGTCGTACAAACCGAGTAGTAGGGATAGTGCCATGTATCGCCAAACTCTGCTTTGGGATCCTTAGGCATACGCTGTATCTCAAGCGCCAGAATCTCGAGGGCGCTCATCACTGCCGGCACACAGTCAGGAATCATACCGAGGTCTTCGGCACATGTCAGCATGTCGGTCGCATCGATGAGGTTGGGGAGCTTCCACATCGCTTTGCCATACCAGAAGTCGTTGTTGCGACGATAGAAGAAGTCGTTGTAGAGGCGGTCAAAGCACCAGCGCTCATAGTCGGTCAGCGAGCGATAGGTGTGTGTGAACTGTGCTGCGATGCGGGGGTGATATTTGCCCTTCTCATAGGGATCTTCAATGAACAACACATTGTCGATCAAACCGAGCAGGCCATTGCAAAGACGGGTATTCTTCTCGTTCTTCTCCTGTGTTGCAAAATAGTCGGCGACCTTGCGCTGGCTGTCAAACTCACCGTTGAGTTCATAGCGTCCGTCGCCGACAGGATGCATGAATCGGCTGCGGGCCTCGTCGGTATACTCGCCGAAATAGTCGCCCAGGAACCAATCCATGATGTAGGGGCGTGTCTGGGTGGCAGTGTTAATCCAGAAGTCATAGCTGCCGCGAAGCTCGTCGGGCGTGAAAGGTAACGCGGGGTTAAACACACCGAGCAAACCGTGGATAGCATCCATCGGAATCTGCCAAATGCGGAAGAAACCGAGCACGTGGTCGATGCGATAGGCGTCAAAATACTCTGACATCTTGCGGAAACGTGCTTTCCACCACGCAAAACCGTCGAGATTCATCTCCTCCCAGTTGTAGGTCGGGAAGCCCCAGTTTTGGCCGAGCACCGAGAAGTCGTCGGGCGGTGCACCGGCCTGACAGTCGAGGTTGAACAATCGCGGACTGATCCAAGCGTCAACCGATGTGCGCGATATGCCGATCGGTATATCACCTTTGATGGCGACACCCTTTGAGTGCGCATATTCAACCGCACTACGCATCTGACGGTCGAGATGGTATTGCTGATAATATACAAAATTGATTTCATCCTGATGCTCTGCCACGAACTTCTCAACCTTGGCAGGCGTGTAGACTGCCATCTCACCCCATTTTGACATATCGGGGGTGCCATTGAGGTCGCGGAGAGTACAGAAGGCTGCATAGGGTGTGAGCCAGTCGCGGTTGCGGTCGACAAATGCCTTGAAATCTTCAGTCGCCATCGTTTTGGCACCCTCCTGCGCAAAAATCTCGCGTGTGTATGCCAATTTCGCACGGTTTACACGCTCGTAGTCTACAGTCGGCAGAGCGTTGAGCTCGAGACGCAGATTCTCAAAATATTTGCGACGCTCCGGATCTTTGAGCGTGCCGATGTGAGCAGGGCGCAGATACATCGGGTGGAGCGCAAATGTCGAGTTTGCATTGTAGGGATACGAGTCAGTCCATGTGTGAGTCATGGTGGTGTCGTTTATCGGCAGCAGCTGTATCATGCTCTGGTGTGTAGCCGCCGCCCAGTCAACCATCTTGAAGAGGTCGATAAAATCACCGACGCCAAAATCATCATTTGAGCGTATCGAGAAGACGGGTATTGCAGTGCCCGCGCCATGCCAGGGGGCAAGCGGATTGACAAAACGCATGCCGGCATAGACCACGGCCTCCCCTTTGAGGATGTGTCCTACATGGAGTGTGCGGTTCTCACGGCCTTCCCATGCCACCACTTTTCCCTCGGCATTGATGATGACGAACTTGTAGTCGAGACTCTCGGGCAACCCCTTGATGTCGATATTTACAGTCCACGTGGGATAGAAAGCATCGTTCATCGGCACGACGGCTTTGGGATCCCAGTCGCCTAAAGAGGCACAGTTGCCACTGATGCCAAGACGGCAGTCGGGGGGCACCATCGGTGCGTCAACACAGAGCTGCACCTGAGACGGTGCCGGCGCCAGCGGCACGTCGCGGCGCACACGTTTGCAGACACAGTCTGTAAAGACTGTCGAATAGTAAGGCTTGTCCCACGGCTGATCTTGCCAACGGTCGTTGATCACATATTCGCGTATGCCGGCACGCGTGAGCAAACGATGTCCGTGACCCCACTCATGCTTGATGTGACCGTTATCATTGATGACCACATATTTGTAATCAAATTCGGCCGTGTCGTCAGGCAGCTCGATCTTGAGCTGCCATGTCTCGCCGCCAATGAGCGACATCGGCACTGCTTTTGACGGATCATTGCTTCCCAAAGCGGGGAGTGAGCCGCAAATGCCGAGATGTTCGCCCCAGTTTGTACGGTAGTCGATGTTAAAGGTGAGTTTCATGTCTTTATGTAATATGATATAATGTCTGTTAGAGTTATCCGCAGCGCGACGACCCGCAGCTGGTGCAAATCAGACAACCTTCTTGATAAACGAGTGTCTCTTGACCGCAGTTGGGACAACGCTGTCCTTTGGCGCTTGTGCCGTTGGGAAGATATTTTTTGAGCGCGCGCTCAACGCCCATCTTCCATGTGTTGATGCTCTGACTGTCGAGCTCTAGTCCTGACACGAGCTTGAGCACCTGATCGATAGGCATGCCATAGCGGAGCACTCCCGAAATCAACTTGGCATAGTTCCAATATTCAGGATTAAACTTGTCCGACAGGCCCTCGATTGTCGTCTTGTATCCGCGCTTGTTGACAAACTGGAAGTCATAGCGTTTGTTACCCTCGGCATCGACAGCCTTGATAATTTTGCCATGAGTGACCGATTTGGGGCAGAAGATGCCATCGTCATCATCGGCCAAACCGGTGAAAATCTCGTAAGGTTTGCCATCTACCAAGCCTACGAACGCGATCCATTTCTCCTTATTGTTCTGGAATCTCACCACGTCGGCCTCGAGTTCGATGGGGCGTTTGAGCACGTGCGGATCGACAGCTATGAGGGATGCCTGCTGCTCCTCTTTCTTTTTGGGTTTCACATCGAGAAGCACACCCGACCGGCTGCCGTCGCGATAGACAGTGCATCCTTTGCAACCCGACCGCCATGCCTCGACATACAGACGATTTACAAGCTCCTCGGTGACATTAGAGGGGAGATTGATGGTGACAGAGATCGAGTGGTCGACCCACTTTTGCACACGGCCCTGCATCTTCACTTTCTCAAGCCAGTCGATGTCATTGGCGGTAGCACCGGCATAGGGCGAGCGCGCCACCAGGTCGTCAATCTGTTCTTGTGTGTAGTCGTCGCGCACCTCGATGCCGTTGATACGCATCCAATCAATAAATTTGGGGTGATAGACGATATACTCCTCAAACGATTCGCCGGTCTCGTCGACATAATCGACGCGTGCATCGACATCACCGGGGTTGACTTTGCGGCGACGACGATAGACAGGACGGAACACCGGCTCGATGCCTGATGTGGTGCGTGTCATCAGACTTGTGGTGCCGGTGGGCGCAATAGTGAGACAGGCGATGTTGCGCCGGCCATATTTTGCCATCTCCTCATAGAGCTTGGGGTCAGCCTCGCGAAGCCGTGCCACAAACGGATTGTTTTTCTCGCGCTCGCTGTCATATATTTCAAACGCGCCGCGCTCTTTGGCCATCTCGACCGACGAGGCATAAGCGGCAAGCGTGAGTGCGCGATGCACCTTCTCTGAGAAATCAGTGGCCTCGGTCGTGCCATATTTGAGACCTAAAGCTGCCAGCATGTCACCCTCGGCCGTTGTGCCGACACCGGTGCGACGACCGCGCAATGTCTTGGCCTTGATCTTCTCCCACAGGTGACGTTCTGATTGCTTGACCTCGTCAGGCTCAGGGTCAGACTTGATTTTCTCGAGAATCTGGTCGATTTTCTCCATCTCGAGGTCGATGATGTCATCCATTATGCGTTGGGCTTTGCCGATATGCTTTGCAAAAAGGTCAAAGTCAAAGTAAGCTTTGGGGGTGAACGGATTCACGACATACGAGTAAAGGTTGATAGCCAGCAGACGACAGCTGTCGTAGGGGCAGAGAGGTATCTCGCCGCATGGATTAGTCGAGATTGTCTTGAATCCCAGGTCAGCATAGCAGTCGGGCAACGACTCGCGCGTGATGGTATCCCAGAACAGCACACCGGGCTCGGCCGACTTCCATGCGTTGTGTATGATCTTACCCCACAGAGCCTTTGCGTCCACCTCCTTGACCGTATCGGGGTTTGACGACTCAACCGGGAATTGCTGACGATATGGGGTACCGTCAACAGCGGCCTGCATAAACTCGTCATCGATAC
>CAZKYR010000028.1:0-12776 GCA_964557035.1 uncultured Bacteroides sp.
ACACCCAGCAATGTAGACTGATGTGAACCGTAGATGTGAGACATTTTTGCTCCGGTAGCATTCCAGTCTGTCGCGTCTATAGAGCTGTATAGGTTGCCGTCAGTATCAAGAATGTAGAATGTATCACCGGCAACAGTCAGTGAACGTACGTCGGGCGTGAAATCGAGTTGCAGATTTGACGTGTTCCATGAGCTGCCTAGGCTAATATCGCATCTGCCCAAAGTGTAATTCGTGCCGTCACTTGCGAGGATATACACGACGTTGTCATGAAGAATAGCGCGTTGTTCGGTGACAGACATGAGGGTCGTGTATGCCTTGTCGCCGCTGACTTTGCTCCACACAAATTGTTCGGGACGGCTCTTGTGTACGTTCACTTTCAACTCATAGTTGCGACTACGGGTGCCGTCGGCTGACACAACCCTGAGCGTAACCGCACCTCGACTGAAATCGATGCTGTCCGTTGCGTTGGTGAGGTAGTTCACTGTCTGTGATCCGTTCTTACCGTTGAATTGTAATTCGACGGAGCGACAATCGCCATAATTTATGTTGACAGTCAGTTTGTCGATATTGGTGCCGTAGGGTAGTGAGTCGGCATTGAAAATGCGAGCATTGACTTGATCGATAGAGAAGTATATGCTGTCGAGGTTTTGGAGCAACTTATCGTTGCGACCAAGTGCAAAGGCTTTTACGATGGCACCGTCGCCCGACAAAATTTTTGAGGCTGTCTCATCCTCATCTTCTTTATCTGAGTTACAGGCTGCCAATGGCATCAGTGACAGGGCTGAAAATAGATATATGGCGAATTTCTTTAACATAAAAAGTCTGTTTCAATCTGCAAAGTTAACATGTTTTTCTAAATTCGGGGCTATTTGTAGTGTATTATTTGATTATAAAACACATTTTAACCACACTTAAAGACATTTTAACGTTATATGTCAGACAGGCTCTTTGCGACACAGATGTCGCGGCGGCTATCGGGATAGAATTCTGTCGCGACAATGCGGCCGGGCAGATCAGGAGTTTTGGCGCGACCTCGGTTGCCGACAGTTGTGCTTGATGTCTCGACTACAGCCATATCCCAAAGGTTTCCGCTAATCAACGCTTTAAGGATGCGCGGTCCCCCCTCGACCAAGACTGATGATATGCCTTGTTGGTATAGCTCTGTCAGCACCTCAGCGATTTCCCGGTTATAGACGGCTACGTCAGGTTCAGACGCAAGTGCTTTTGAATTGTCTAACGCGCCCGAGCGGTCGATTATGACGCGCAGTGGCGCATCTCCGGCCTCCCAATCTCTGACAGTCAGGCGAGGATTATCAGCGTTCACTGTTGCCGCCGTGGTGAGTATGGCATCATGAAGCGACCTCAACCGGTGGGTCATCAGCTGTGTCAGCGGGCCTGAGATTTTGAGTGAGGCCTCATTTTCATTTCGGTCAGCATCCATGTATCCATCAGCTGTTTGTGCCCATTTTAAGGTCACAAAAGGACGTTTGAGAGTATGTGCGGTCATGAACACCCGATTCAACCGTCGACATTCATCTTCAAGCACCCCGACAGTCACGTCAACTCCCGCTTCGCGAAGCATAGCGATGCCTCGGCCTGCAACTTTGGCAAAGGGGTCGGCACAACCGACCACGACGCTCTTTATTCCCTTGTCAATTATAAGCTTTGAGCATGGAGGGGTTTTGCCATAGTGTGCACACGGTTCGAGGGTGACATACATAGTCGATTCGCCCAGCAGATGACGATCCTCCTCTCTCACTGATGCGATTGCATTCACCTCGGCATGACCTTCTCCGCAACGGCGATGATAACCTTCGCCGATGATGCGGTCTTCATGCACAATGACGGCCCCGACCATCGGGTTGGGCGATGCATGCCATTTCCCTTTGCGAGCGAGCTCGATTGCACGCCTCATGTATTTTTCGTTATACATATTCAGTTATCAAAGTAAAAACATTGGCGCCCACTCATTGCCATAGCGGTCGAGTGGCGAAACGACAATCCAGTTTTCGTTCACTGTTTTCGCATCGAGTTGATATGAAGGTCGATATGTGATGCCAAGAATATATTCGGCATTGAATCCTCCGTCGCTGTTTTCGGCCGTCTGCATGTCTGCATCAAGCGGTATCGCGTAAACGATATAACGCATGCGGTTTTGGCTGTCCCAACTCAGCATGTAATCTTTGTCGAGTGTCAGCGACGTCACGGCTCCCGGGTCAGAGGCAGTGCGCCAGCTCAAAGCCGGTGGTATGGCCGGGGTCTTATAATGGTTGCCTCCGATCCATTCGCTGAATTTTCGTGAAGTCTTGAGAGGTGATGCTGGATAGATAATCGACCCGGGCGCATCTTTATCGGCACATTGACGATTAAATTGCATTTGTCGCAGTTTCTCGGGCCATACATCCTTTTTTTCTTCGACTTTCCCTTTTAGATCGCTCACCGTGTGTGATGCAAACGAATGGCGGTTGAAGTGAGCCGCCACCTCGCTCCACCAACGCGAAATCGGCTCATAGGGATTGGTCGGATGGGTAGAGCTCCAGTAGATTTGCGGCGACACATAATCGACAGTCCCCTCAGCGAGCCATGCGATCGGGTCGCAATAAATGCCGTCGTACATCCAGTCATGACCGGCATAACAGGCGGGGAGACCGTGTGCTGCCACAGCACGCCCGTCGCCGCCGCCGACACCCGCGGGCGAGATGCCAAACCGCACGTCATCGCGTGTTTTTATTATCATTTCGTACACCTCGCGCACGGCTTTGTTTACATTGTCGCGTCGCCATGCTGCCTGATCCTCGGTCTTTGACTTCACCCATTCATCATAGTCATATCCCTCGCCCAGCGGCAAGCCTTCAGGATAAAAATAATCGTCAAACAACAGACCGTCAACATCATACGAAGTTATAATCTCACGGCATACATTGACGATGTGTTTGCGCGCATCAGGATTGCCGGGGTCAAGGATGCTTGTCTTGACTTTAGTTTTGGGATTATAATACGATATTATCCACCCTTCTTTGATGGCGCGCAAATCAGCGCCCGTTGAAGGTAGGGTGGACGATGTGGAGAACCTGAACGGGTTTACCCACGCATGACATTCCATACCCCGACAATGGCACGCATCCACACAATATTTCAGAGGATCCCAATCAGACGCCGGCGCTTTGCCGCGCGAGCCGGTCAAACATGATGACCATGGCTCGTATGATGATGCATACATTGCATCGGCCATTGACCTGACTTGGAAGCACACGGCGTTGAGGCCTGCGTGCTGCATGTTGTCGAGCATGTTGTCGAGCTCTTTTTTCTGCGCATCAGCGACAGCCTTTGTTGTGCCTGTCTGAGCCGGCCAATCGAGTTGCCAAACTGTTGAGATCCACGCGGCACGCATCTCGCGCTTTGGAATCTCTTGGCCTGCAGCAGCAAGCATACATGACATCATACACGCTGTCAGAATGATTTTTTCTATTCCTCTCATGTCAATGTCAGTGTTGAATATCCGGGCGTTAAAATGCTTTGTGCCATGCGGCAAATGTCGTCAGCTGACACCTGATTGATTTTCGCAGCAATCTCGTCGTGAGTCAATGCTCGGTTTGCAAACAGTGCACTGCGAGCAATCGACAGCACCATCTGTTCATGCGATGCTGCGGCCACCGTGAGTTGTCCGATATATTGTCGCTTGGCACTCATCAGTTTTCTTTCTGACAGAGGTGTATCGGCCAATCGCTTCAGTTCGTCATCGACGAGCGATCGACATTGGCACGTATCTTCAGGGTCACACCCGAAATAGATGGTGAGTAGCCCCACATCGGTGTACATCGCCAATGAGGATTCGACCGAATAAACCAATCCGCGGCGTTCGCGCATAGACACATTGAGCAGCGAGTTCATACCCGGTCCGCCTAAGATGTTATTCATCAGCGACAGACAGTGACGGTCTTTGCTGAACATTCCTCCCACGCGCGCGCCCATCACAGTGTGCGATTGGTGCGAGTTTATGTCGCGTGTGATATCAAATGGCCGTACAGTGGTGTTAGAGGCATTGCGGTGGAGTCTCACACCTCTTCCGAGGAAAATATCACTGAAATATTTTTCAGCCAACCGTGTAAAACTCTCAGCTGTGCCCGCGCCCGAGTAGAACAATACCATCCGTTTGGACACAAAGTGATGCATTATCCACGTAAAACAACAAATTGTGTCAAGTCTTCTGAGTGACTCGGTATTACCCAATATATTATGCGCCAGACCGGTGCCTTTAAAAATCAGTTCATCAAAATCGTCAAATACGGCTTCGCTCGGCGTGTCTAAATAGCTCTCTATCTCATCGGCTACAACTTGCCGTTCACGTTTAAGCTCGGCCTCGGGGAATGATGAATTAGAAATCAGGTCGGCCAAAAGGTCAAGCGCACGCGCAGTGTTGCCGCGCGGGTAAATCGAGTATATGAAGGTTTCCTCTTTGGTAGTGTATGCGTTCAGCTCACCGCCGACCGATTCCATTCGGTTGATGATGTGGTGCGAACGGCGTCTGTAAGTACCTTTGAAAATAGTGTGTTCGACAAAGTGAGCCAGTCCGTATCTATCCGGCGTCTCATCGCGGCTTCCCGCGTTGATTGCTACTCCGGCAATCGCTGTACGGGCGCCCGGTCGATGGATATGCACTATCTTCAGGCCGTTTTCGAGCGTATGATATGTCGTCAAATCGCTTTTCATTCTTTATCTATCCATTTACCATCGCTCTTAATCAGGTCAATGAGGGCGTCGAGCGCATCTTTTGCAGGAATGTTGTGCAAAATGCGTTCCTTGTTGCGATAAATGCTGACATTGCCGGGTCCGGCACCGACATATCCGTAGTCGGCGTCAGCCATTTCGCCTGGGCCGTTCACAATACACCCCATCACTCCGATTTTGAGTCCGGCAAGATGAGATGTTGCTTTTTTTACATCTGATAATGTCTTTTGCAGGTCAAAAAGCGTGCGCCCGCAGCCGGGACATGCTATGTATTCGGTGTTGGTGACACGCAGGCGGGCAGCCTGCAGTATTCTCAATGACAAATCGACTATTTGCTCATCAGTGAGCAAGTTGGCCTTAATTTGTATGCCGTCGCAGATACCGTCGAGCAACAGCAAACCAAAGTCTGCCGATGCACGGATGATAACTTCATCATACGCCATGTCAGGGTAATTGAGAGTGACAATGACCGGATTTCGCAGGCCGGCTGCAGTGAGTGCATGCGTGACGGCACGGATTTTGGCAGGTGCGTTTTGGTGACTACTTGTCAGATTGATGATTTTATCGCCGTTAGCCCGAACTGTATCTTTGATCGTATCAATTCCGGAGTCTGCCGACACATCGACGAGATGGTTGCTATTTATATCGTCAAGACCGATCACGACCGGTTGATTGTCACCACCGACATTGTCAATGGCTACACTTGTCCGACGTTCGGGGTTAAGAGGGTTGTATCCGGGTGCATAGTCAAAATCTCCCACGCTCGGTGAGTCGCTCAACTCTGCAATATGCCGGGCAAGCAAAGCCGCAACCGGTATCTCATTCTGCGGCAGTTCGCTGAGCGACACCCTTATCGTATCGCCTATGCCGCGCGCAAGCAGCGTGCCGATGCCGAGAGCCGATTTGATGCGACCATCCTCTGCATCACCGGCCTCGGTGACGCCTAAGTGAATAGGGTAGTCAAATCCTTCTTTTTGCATCGCATCGCATAACAGCAAGACGGTTTTGACCATCAACGGTGTATTGGAGCATTTAACCGACAAAACGACATCGTTGAAGTCCTCTTCGCGACAGACACGCATGAACTCCATTGCCGACTCGACGACTCCGGCAGGCGTGTCGCCATAGCGACTCATGATGCGGTCGGACAGCGAGCCGTGATTCACACCGATGCGTATTGCCGTGCCATGTTCTTTGCACAATGCAAGCAGCGGCGTGAGTGATTCGCGCAGACGCTTCATCTCGGCCGCATACTCTTCATCGCTGTACTCAATGTGCTTGAACACTCGCCCCGGGTCCATGAAATTGCCCGGATTGATACGCACCTTCTCACACTGCACGGCAGCCGCAAACGCCGCTTTGGGATTGAAGTGAATGTCGGCTATCAAAGGGATATTACACCCTTTTTCGCGCAAAATCTGTCGTATTTTGCCTATCGAATCGGCCTCACGTGTCCCTTGCGCGGTCAAACGCACATAGTCAGCGCCGGCGGCTGCAATTTCGACAATTTGGTTTACAGAGTCGTCGATGTCGTTTGTCGACGTGTTTGTCATTGACTGCAGGCGTATGGGATTGACGCCTCCCAAACGTTTGCCGCCGATGTTGACCTCGCGTGACTTGCGACGGTGAATATCAAAGACACTCATCAGTTTGTCTTGTAATTATATTTGAGCTGACTCAGCTCTTCGTTGGCTTTAATGATTTTATCGGTCAGGCTCGCACGGTATTTATTATAACGCTCGGCAATCTTCTCGTCACTGAGAGCTAAAATCTGAGTTGCGAGGATCGCCGCATTGAGTCCGCCGTTGATGCCGACGGTGGCTACCGGGATGCCCGGAGGCATTTGCACAATCGATAACAATGCATCTCTGCCCTCAAGAGTGGCATTGAGGGGCACGCCGATGACCGGTATGGGGGTCTGGGCGGCGATGACGCCCGGCAGTGCGGCAGCCATGCCGGCGGCGGCGATGATGACGCGAATGCCGCGTTCTTGCGCGGTGCGGGCAAACTGCTCGACCATGCCCGGTGTGCGGTGTGCGGAGAGGGCATTCATTTCAAATGGTATTTCAAGTGACTCCAAGAAGTCGGCCGCTTTGCGGAGGATGGGCAGGTCTGATGTGCTACCCATGATGATGCTGACGATCGGTTGCATATCTTGATATAAAAATTGTTGTTACATGAATAGGGCGGAGAGTGCTGTCGTGCCGTACACGCATCCAAACCCGACAGCATATCCGGCTGCTGTCTGAGATAGCGCGTGACGGTTGAGAATTAAACGGCAACTGCAAACGAGTCCTGACAAAAGTATCATTGCCATGAAAATGTAAGGTGTCGCATCGGTGCCGATGCCGTGATAAATCATGAAGAATAATAGTGCCGTCAGGCCTCCCATGCCGGTTGCATGACCCGAAATTTTCCATTTAAGGTTGATAAGCATCACGATGATAATGGCCAGTGCTCCTCCGTACATGAACATGCTGATCCAGTCAAATGCTTTGAGAACATGCAGATACACTCCGGCCGCAATGTAGCAGACCGCAGCGACGATGTAAGGTGCCGTGCGGTCCTTGCGGTCATTGAGAGCCGGGTCGGTGATGAAGCCGCGTCGCCATAGAAGAAATATACTGATGACGGGCACCGCGCAGGTCACTGCAAATATTATGACACTCACAACCAGACGTGTGGGAACAGGCACAAAATAAGACATGAGTGATGCAAACATGATCAGCAGGATGCCATAAGTCGGCATCAGCAGAGGGCTGAAAATATAAGATATTATCTTGGCAAATTTATCCATATCCTTTTATGTTTTCTTTCTTAATCGTGCTACAGGGAGGCGCAGTCGTTCGCGATATTTTGTCACGGTTCGACGTGCGATGTTATAGCCTTTTTCATTAAGCCTCTCGCGCAATGACTCATCGCTCAACGGCTTGACTTTATCCTCGGTCTCAACCATCGTGCGAATCATCGCAAGTATTTTGCGAGTCGATGCATCTTCATCAGCCGGCTCGTCATTAGACTCGTCTCTGACTGTCCTGTCCGGCCGTGCCGCGGCGATACGTTCGTTAAAAAATATTTTTAGCGGCACTGTTCCCGATTGTGTTTGCACATATTTGTTTGAGGTGGCACGCGACACAGTCGACACATCATATCCGGTTTGTTCGGCTACGTCGCGCAACAGCATAGGCCGTATGTCAGCCTCGTCTCCCGTCTCAAAAAATTTGGGCTGCAATTTGAGTATGGCTCGCATTACGTTAAACATGGTGTCACGGCGCATCTCAATCGCTTTGATGAAGTTAGAGGCCTCTTCGCGCTTTTGTCTTATGAATGTGCTGTCTTTAGGATGCAATTTTGAGATGACATCCGGCGAATATGATTCTGAGATTACCAGAGAAGGGATGTGACTGAGCAACGTCAGGGTCAGCCGGCCATCGTCATCATGTTCAACGGCAAAGTCGGGAGTCACGCCATGTCCGAGGTCATCGCTGTCACTACCGGCGAATTGGGCTCCCGGTTTGGGATTGAGATGTTTTATCAGTGAGATCGCGCCTTCGAGATCGTCTTCACTGATGTGCATGGCCGATCTCAATTGCTTGAGATGAAGCTTTGAGAATAGGTCATAGTAGTGACGCAATACTTCGATTGCGATGTCGACATAGGGTGTCTGTTTGTCGAGGCGCTCGGCTTGCAGCAACAGGCAGTCACGTAAATCATACGAACAAATACCGGCCGGCTCGAGGGTGCGTATCATTGCGATTACATCCTTTACCTGTTCCGTGGTTACCTCAATGCCATCATTGATTACAATGTCAGATGCGATGGCCGAGGCTGTGCGTTCGAGGCGTCCGTTACGGTCGAGATTGCCGATTACATTTTCGGCGATTTTGAGTGTCAGAGGGTCGTCGGTCAATTGTCTCATCTGCTCATTGAGGCTCTCAATCAAAGTTGTCGAATGTTGGCGCGTAGCCTCAGAGTAGGTGAAAGCATCCATGCGCGAAGGGTCGGGACGTTCAGCACGTGCAATGGCGTTGTCCGGACGATCTTCATCAGACAGATAATCGTTGCTCTGCATCTGTTCTGATGTCTCGGCAAACGATTCGTCAGGCGTGTGCGAACTGTCATCTGCAATTTCCAACGCATGATTCTCGTCGAGAGTGCGATGCACGGCATCCTCCAGCTCGGGAGCTGTCATTTCGAGCATACGCACATATTGCACCTGCAGCGGCGCAAGCCGTTGTTCGAGTACTGTTTGCTGTGACGTGACCGTTTGCTGTTTCATCGCGCGTTTGACAATACAAAGTTACAAACAATCATCGACATTACGACAATCTCTCAACCAAAATTCGTTCTAACCTGATTGAACTTGTCGTGCCGTTTTGCTGATTGTTTGTTACATATTCTCAGATGACGGCATGTCCCTCTGATTGTTTTGATTCATTTGATCGATCCTGAATTCTCGCCAGTCATGTTTTTGTTTGCGTCGATGCCTGTAGCTTGAGATGCCGGTTAAATTTTTGATTATAGCCAATGCCCTGTGTCCGATTTTGAAATTATTGCGTCCCGACTTGTTGCTGATCATTCGGTGATCGGGAGTTATAGTTCTTTTGATCAGGTCACGGTCAATATTGTTGACGCGTTCGACAAAAGCCAGAATATCGTCCGACAGCGGGGGCGTTTCCAGCGGTTCATAGATACATAAGTCTTTGTTGTCAAATTTTGTTTTCTCCCACTTTTTTGCCTCTTTTATCGTGATATATTCTTTGTCCATCAAATACACCTGAGCTTCAGTGCTGACAAAGAACGGCTCATCTTTTCGATTGAACATAAACATGTTGTGACCCCGTCCTCGCGATTCGATATTGAACGACAAACCTGACAGGTCGCAAACTGACAACGAGTCATTGATGATGTTTGTATAGTTGTATGATATCTTAAATTTATCAAAGTCGAGATTGTTGGCAAAAAATCGTGTGATATTTGCCACCCATCGGCGGCACGTCGTGTCAGCCAGTACATCGACGTCGATGTTCACGTAATCATCATCCTTTCGCCATACCTCGGCTGCGCCGTATTTACCTCTGAGCGTATCTGTGGCAAACTTTTCCCCTCTGACCGCAGGCGGTATTGTTGCATTTGTCGGCAAACCGATCCAGTCTGACCACGAGAAATGATGACGGTTAGTGTCGCTTACACTGTCGAGTCCGGCACTGTTGGTGAATCTGTAGTATGATTTGCTTGTCAGCACCCGAGGCATATTCCATCCTTTGTATTTTATTTTGTCGTCAGATGGCAACATGAAATCTACGGTCTTCTCTCTAAAAAGAAAAACCGTGTCAGTGTAGGTCGCCAATGAAGAATATTCTCTGACGTATGCCAAAACGTGCAACATGGGACGTTTTCGTGAAAATAGGACAACCTCTTGCAACTGTGATGCTTCCTCTGTCATGAAGATGGTGTCACTGCTTGCCTTTGTCAGGGTCAGATCTTTAAATCCCAGATAACGAAGCGTAATAGGATAGTTGTCAGGCTCAATGTGAGGCATGATGCCTTTGCTGTCGGTCATGCCAATCGCGCTTCCACGGAGGTTATAAATAGTTGCACATGGCAACACAGCATGAGTAGTCGAATCGGCGACAACCGTATAGTCTGCCCAAGCACTAAACCAAGTGGTCATCAGCAATATCAATATGTGCCAACGCATCTGCTATTGTCTCTCGGGTCGGGTGTAAATGAGAGAAAGACACATCAAAAATGATTGATGATGTGTCTTTCGGTCTTTATGAGTTCTTGTCTTGAAATTCTAAAAATATTGTCTAAGCCTTACTTTAGTTTGAGCGATTGTCCTACGCGCAATTTTGATGTGGTCTTGAGACCGTTGAGCTGGCAAAGCTTACGAACTGTGGTGCCGTTGCGCGATGCGATTTTTGACAATGTATCGCCCTTTTTGACTTTGTAGGTCGACGCTGTGTGGCGGCTTGATGATGCTGATGCCTGAGCCGGATTCTCAGCACGATATTGCTGTGCGTATTGGGCATTGGCATTAGGATCGTAGTTGCGGGCGTTTTGATAAGTATTTTTATCAAACGTGTAGAAGTCGGTGTGGGTTGTTTGGTTGGCAAAGTCAAAGATGGCGAGCGGGTTGATGGCATAGCCCATGAAGCGGGTCTCAAAGTGGAGGTGGGGACCGGTCGAACGGCCTGTGTTTCCTCCGAGGGCTATCGGATCACCGGCTTTGACAACGTCATCGGCTTCGACAAGAAATTTGCTCAGGTGGCCGTAAACAGTCTCAAGACCGTTGTCGTGACGGATGATCACATAGTTGCCATAGCCTTTGCGCTCAAAATTGGTGAGACGCACTTTGCCGTCAAACGCTGCGCGAATGGTGTCGCCTATCTGGCATTTAAGGTCGACGCCTTTGTGCATGCGCCCGAAACGACGACGATAACCGTAAGGCGATGTGACATATCCGGGGTGGGGCATAGCGAAGTCTGATACGTTGATGATTTTGGTGTCAGGCACTTCTACGCCAACATAAGCATTGACATGTTTTGAATTCCAACCTTCGGTGTAGATGTCGCCCTCGGGTTCGCTCTCCTCGGCAAAGTTGCTGTCGACAAATGACTGAATGTCCTGGCTGACCATCTTTGATGAAGTGTTGTCAACCGAGGCAATCAACTCGTCGTGCTGTCCGGGTAATTTGTATTGTGCTTGTGCTGAGAGGCATCCGACTAAGGCTGCGGCTGCTAAAATTAAGTATTTCTTTGTGTTTTTGAAAAGCTGCATTATTGTTTGAGCCTGATGGCTGAGTGTTTTATGTCGGTTATATTTGATGTTTCTAATTATGAACGTTGAAGATAGGCTTTTTAGTATTCGTCAGATGAATAAATAAACGGCATCGTGACCGGAACGTAATTAAAGATCTCTGCCGGGGTGAAGAATCGAGCTGTCTCGATGATGCCGTTTTCGGGTGAATCTGAGGCGTGAACGATATTTTCTTGCGAGCTCATGCCATAGTCACCGCGAATGGTGCCGGGAGCCGCATTGCGGGCGTTGGTGACACCTGTCATTGCGCGTACCACATTGATTGCGTCTACGCCGCGCAGACAGAGCACCACGACCGGTGTTGCAGTCATCGACTGCAGGAGAGAGGGGAAGAAGGGCTTGTCGACAAGGTGAGCATAATGCTTGCTCAGTATCTCCTCATCGAGCTGCATCATTTTCAAACCGGCAATGATGAGGCCGCGGCGTTCAAATCTATTGATAATTTCGCCTATCAAGTTACGTTGAATGCCCGAAGGCTTTATGATGACTAATGATTGTTCCATTGGTTCAGGTAGATTTTATAAAATTGTCAACCACTTCAAGTGATTGTTCCTTATTTTGTTGCTCAAAGTTACAAAAAAATTGGGGGATAGGGAAAAATCGAATATTAAAAAATTTAAAAAACAGTTCAATTATATTACTACTAAACGTAACGTATTAAATATCATTTGGTTGCAAAAATATGTTTAATAACATGTTTTTATGCGGCTGTTGTGACAGTGCGCAAAAATCTTCCTCCCCCCGATTTGGCGATTTTGGTTTCTGTCAGCTGATACGCGACAGATCTATGTGCGGGCGCTTGGCCGAGCGGGCTATTTCATCAGCCAGCAATCGATGCTGTGGTGATGTGAGCGTAGGGTCAGCGTCGAGCGTTGACTCTGCAGCCTCGCGTGCAATTGCTATGATAGCGCCATCGGTGGCAAGATTTGCAACATGCAGGTCAAACGGGATGCCACTCTGCATTGTACCCTCGATGTCCCCCGGGCCTCGCATTTTCATATCAGCCTCTGCGATGACAAATCCGTCGGTGGTGCGGGTCATCAGCTCGAGTCGCTTGCGTGTGTCGCCGCTTATTTTCAGCTTTGTCATCAGCACGCAATAGCTTTGTCCCTCACCACGGCCGACACGACCTCTGAGCTGGTGCAGTTGTGAGAGTCCGAACCGTTCGGCGTTTTCGATTACCATTGTCGTGGCGTTGGGTACGTTTACGCCCACCTCAATCACCG
>CAZKYR010000029.1:0-12766 GCA_964557035.1 uncultured Bacteroides sp.
AACAACGAGGCAAAACGCGGCTGCACCGTGATCGACGGCATGGGTTGGTACACAAAACAAGACATGAAAGTGCTGATGGTGCTCTGTCGTACATACGAGTCGGTCACCATCGGTCGTATTGTCAAATTTATTGACAAAGACGCGTTTGTGACGCAGTGTAATGTACGCGGCGTGTATGGCCAGGGCTTTGATGCGCTCAAAGTGAAAATGAAAGAGCCCAACGACAAAACGGGCGAGAACATCTCGTTGCGTGTGCCCGACCTTCCCCGCCTCAGCAAATCAAAAAAGAAGAAACTCACCTTAGACAAAGAACGCCTGTGAGACTGACGTTGCTCGCCCTCATAATAGGCACAACGCCACTAAGCATTGCAGCAGTTGAGCAAACCGACTCAACTGCGATGTCAGCTACACTCAACGAGGTTGTCGTCACCGGCTCAAACGCGAGCGTAGCAGCAGACAAAATCCCCTACACGGTGAGTGTGATCGGCTCGGACGAGCTCGACAACGCCGGCTCGGAGGCACTGCTCGACATACTGTCGGTCAGGGTGCCGAGCTTGTTTGTGACTCAGCGCGGCATCTTGGGATATGGCGTGAGCAGCTCGGGGGGGTCGGGTCACATCAAGATGCGCGGTGTCGGCGGTGACCGTGCGTCGGCCACGCTGATGATGGTTGACGGACAGCCACAATTTGCCGGTATCTATTCACACCATGTCGCCGATTTTTACCAAAAGGACAATGTGGAGCGCGTCGAGGTGCTCAGAGGCCCGGGGTCGGTGCTCTATGGCTCAAACGCCATGGCAGGCGTCATCAACATCATCACCCGCAATGTCAGCCGCAAAGGCACCTCCCTGACACTCACGTCACAATATGGCAGCTACAACACGTGGCAAAGCACTCTCGATGCCGGTGCCCGATACGGCAACCTCTCTGCACTCGCTTCTGTCTCGTTTGACCGCACCGACGGTCACGTCAGCGACTTTGACTTCAGGCAATGGAGCGGATATGCCAAAATCGGGTATGACATCAGCCGTCACTTCACGGCAACCGCCGACATGACTCTCACCAACTTTGTCGGCAACGACCCGCTCTATCCCAAGCTCGGCGACCCCGACTCGCAGGACATCTATCACCAGAACGTCACACGCGGTGAGACCTCATTGGCACTCCAAAACCGCTATGACACCACCGGCGGTGTCGTCAGAGCATATTACAATTGGGGCAACCACTATGTCGATGACCCCAATCATTTTCACAGCACGGACGATCGTCTGGGCATACTCGCTTATCAAAACTTCACTCCGTGGAAGGATGCGGCGGCGACAGTAGGATTTGATTTCGCCCGCTACACGGGCGCGATACCGATGTCGGGTGGCAAGCCCCACACCGAGGGCTCAGTCAGCACATTGGGGAAAAAGACAATCACTGAGTATTCGCCATACGTGACTTTGTCTCAGGCATTTCTTAAGCAACAACTGACACTCGACGCCGGTCTGCGCATGGCCAACAGTGACAAATTCGGCACGCATTGGGTGCCACAGGGGGGCATCACCGCTTCACCATTCAATGTCGTCACGATCAAGGCCTCGGCCTCGATGGGCTATCGCAATCCGTCGTTCCGCGAGCTCTACCTCTACCGTATGGCCAACCCCGACCTCAAGCCCGAACAGATGTGGAATTATGAGGTGTCGCTCAGCCGTCGCTTCGGACGTTGGCTAAACGCTGACATCACGCTCTATTACTGCCGGGGCACCAACATGATCGAGGTTGTCAACATGCACAACGAGAACACAGGACGGTTCATAAACAAAGGCGTCGAGGTCTCGCTTCACTCAAGTCCCGTGAAGTCACTGACTCTCAACGCATCATACAGCTACTTGCACACGTCGCTCGACAACCTCACCGGTGCACCGCGACATCAATACTTTTTAGGCGCCGATTGGACTGTCATCGGTCCGCTGGTGCTCGCGGCACAGTTGCGCGGCGTGGCTGACCTCTATGTGGCAGACGACTTGCACAACCAGAACTATGCGCTGCTTGACGTCAAAGCGACTTATAGCCTGACATCCTTCTTTGACCTCTTTGTGCGGCTCGACAATATCACCGATGCACGTTACACAATCAACCGTGGCTACCCGATGCCGGGTTTCACGGCCATGGGAGGATTCAGACTCACACTGGGATTCAACAAATAAATCATTACAAATAAAATATTTAACGCTAATGAAATTTTCTTTTAGATCTCTCCTGGCAATCGCGGCAATGACGATTTGCACGGTTGCCTGTTCGTCAAAATCGAGTGCAGGGGACACCTCAACGCAGAGCACCGACGAGAACCTCCCGGTTGTCTACTACATCAAGGATGTCACACCCGAGAACCTCGTCAAGGTCTATGACGCTCTCGAGCGTCACGCCGAGGGTAAACATATCGGCATAAAAATCTCGACCGGCGAGTCAAACAAATCAAACCACCTCGACACCGCACTGATTGCGCCCCTGGTGCGTCACATCGGCGGCAACTTCATCGAATGCAACACGGCCTACAACGGCAACCGCAACACCACCGAGGCTCACCGTCAGACCGCAAAGGAACATGGCTACACCGACCTGGCGGGCGTTGACATCATGGATGCCGATGGGGAAGTGGAACTGCCCCTCACCGGCTGCAAGCACCTCAAAAAAGACATCGTCGGCAAAAACTTCCTCGACTATGACTATGTCGTGGTGCTGTCGCACTTCAAAGGCCACCAGATGGGAGGCTTTGGAGGCGCGCTCAAAAACATCTCGATCGGCATCGCTTCATCTAACGGCAAAGCATATATCCACTCGGCAGCCAAAGTAGACGATGCCGAGGTGATTTGGCGTAACACAGCCGAGCAAAAAGATTTCATCGAGTCAATGGCCGAGGCTTCAAAAGCTGTCATTGACCACATGGGTGACAACATCCTCTACATCAACGTAGCAAACCGTCTGTCGGTTGACTGCGACTGCAACGGCAACCCTGCCGCCCCCGAGATGGGCGACTTAGGCGTGTTTGCATCGCTCGACCCCGTTGCACTCGACCGCGCCTGTGTCGACATGGTCCGCAACTCGGACGACCCGGGCAAAGCCTCGCTGATTGAGCGTATCGAATCGCGCCTTGGCGAACGCATCCTCGAATATGGCGAGGAGCTCGGCCTCGGCTCACAGAAATATCGCCTCGTCACCATCGAATAACCTCTTAACGTTCATCGCATACGCGGGGTCGCATCAAATTTTGATTTTGATGCGACCCCGATTTTTGCTATCTTTGCAAAATATGAGACCTACAACCGGCATATTATTCACTTTGGCTCTGCTGATGCTGTGCGGCTGCAGCCGCCATGAACGCGACAAATCGGTCATCGTCACCATCCCGCCGCTCAAAGGTCTGGTGCGAGACATCGCCGGCGACCGCATGGAGGTGGTGTCTGTGATGGGTTCGAGCACCAATCCCGAGACATTTGCGCCCACTGTGGCTCAGCTCGTTGACATCAACCTCAGCGGTGTGCTGCTGACAGTCGGGACACTGCCGGCCGAGGAAAAGCTTGTCGCCGATGACACATCGCTCAAAGTGTATAATCTGAGCGAGGGGATCGATCTGCTCAAAGGCACTCACGGTGACTGTCCACTGCACACCGACCACGACCATGACCACGGCGATGTCGACCCGCACATCTGGAGCTCACCGCGCGCCCTGCGCACCATGGCTGTCAACGCCACGCGCGCTTTAGCCGAAATCGACCCTGAGAATGCCGACTATTATCGTCATCGCGGTGACAGCATCGTGGATATGCTCGAGCGTTTATCCAACGACATTTCGACACGCCTTGCACCCTATCGCGGCGACACCATCCTGGTCTACCATCCGTCGCTCTCATACTACGCCGACGAGTTCGGGCTGGTGCAGGCCGCCCTCGAGGAGGATGGCAAAGAATCGAGCGTCGCCGGTCGACGCAAGCGATATGACGGAGCACGCCGCGGCGGCGTCCGAGCGTTTTTTTACCAGGAGGAGTTTGACCCGGCACGCGCGACAACCGTCTCCGAGACAACAGGTCTCGATGTCACCATCATCAACCCGATGGATGATGACTACCTCAAACAGATAAAAATCATCACCGATGCAATCGATACCCCAAAATTATTGCCCGACACTGATCAGCCTCGACAAGGTCTGCGTAACAATTGACCGCCGTCACATACTTCGCGACGTGTCGATGACAGTCTCGCGCGGAGACTTTGTCGCTATCACGGGCCCGAACGGCGGAGGCAAAACGACGCTGCTGCGCACTCTGCTCAAATTGCGCAAGCCCACAAGCGGACGTGTGACCTATCACGGTGATGTCGCCATCGGATACCTGCCTCAAAAAAACATGATTGACAGCCGCTTCCCGATCGATGTGCGCACCGTCGTCGAGTCGGGGCTTTTGGGCATCAAGGAAATAAGCGCCGCCGAGCGCCGGCAGCGCGTGTGTGAGATTCTCGACCGTGTCGAGCTGACCAGGCATGCGTCAAAGAGCATCGGCGACCTGTCGGGAGGACAGTTGCAACGCGCCCTGATGGGTCGGGCTATCATCTCAAAGCCTTCACTGTTAGTGCTCGATGAGCCGCTGAGCTATGTCGACAAACAGTTTGAAAGCAAAATATACGATATGCTGGCCGAGCTGCGTCAAACCACCACCATCATCATCGTGTCGCACGAAATGAGCAAGATAGGCGCGATGGCTACTCGACACTTCATCGTAGACCGCACACTCCATCTGTGCCACGCGTCACATCACTCGTTCACTCCCCCGCCCTGCGAGTAATAAAACACTGATGGGAACACGATTATAGCAACACTCCCCTAACAAAATAAATCGACCTCGCGGACGGCAAGACGCCGACAACGAGGTCGATGGTATTTTTGAGAACGGCGCTGTATCAGAGCGTACCTGCCTCAGCCTTCTCGATCATAGCTTTTGAAGCGTAGATGAAGATCTCTACACGACGGTTTTGAGCGCGACCCGCGGCAGTCTCGTTTGATGCCACATAGTCGGTCATCGGTCGTCCCTCGGCTGTCATGCGAGATGCTGCGACGCCTGCCTGAGCGAGATAGGTCTCAACAGCGTCAGCACGGCCTGTAGCCACACGCTGATTGACTTGCATAGAACCGGTGTTGTCGGTGAAGCCGTAAATTGCCACATCGGTGTCGGGATTCTGAATCAGCGACTGAGCAAATTTAGAGAGGTCGGTCTTGGCACCGGCACTGAGGGTCGTGCCGTTTGTGGGGAAGAGGATGCCGCCGTCAAAAGTGACGCGGATAGCCTGAAGACCGTTGGCATCTGTTGCCTGCTCGATCTTAGCCTGCTCGGCGAGCTGACGCTCGAGCTCTTTTTGTTGCTTATCCATCTTGTTGCCGATCAAAGCGCCTGCGCCTGCGCCGACAGCTGCACCGATGCCTGCACCGATAGCTGCGCCTTTGCCGCCGCCGATGAGAGCGCCGATAGCTGCACCGACGCCACCGCCGCCGCCACCACCGATGAGGGCGCCTTTGCCGGTATTGCTCATGTTACATGATGTCATTGTCAGCATGCCGCCGCAAATCAGCGCGATACATGCAATTCTTGTAATTTTCATAACTTGTTTTATAAAATAGTTGATTTCTCGATTGTTTAATTGCAAAGTTAGCATAAATCTCTGACATATAAGGATTGTTAGTCAAATAATAAAAAAAATATTTATTAACATTATGAAAAATCGACACAAATTCGTTAATTTTGCAGTTGACTTTAAACAATACCGATACCATGTCACATATACATAAACCTGCCTCGTGGCTAAAAGGTTCATGGATTTTTCATGTAGGCGCCGTTTTGGCAATGACTGCGTGGGGCGCTTCATTCGTTTTCACCCATTCGCTCATTCAAGAAGGCCTCGGCCCGGTCGAGATATATGTCTACCGCATACTTCTGGCTTATCTGATGATGCTCGCCTTTGAGCACAAGCAATTCATCTCCAACACGTGGCGCGACGAATTGCTGTTCATCGCAGTGGGCGTCACCGGCGGCTCAATCTACTTCATTGCCGAGAACACGGCCGTCGAGTACTCACTGCCGTCAAACGTCTCGCTGATCACGACACTCTCCCCGATATTGACCACTATGCTTGTCGGCTTTCTGTATAAAAACGAGCGACCTTCGCCGTGGGTCTATCTCGGGTCAGTCATCGCGTTCATGGGTGTGGGATGTATCATCTTCAAGGATGGTTTCTCTATGGAAATCAAGCCTATCGGCGATTTGCTCGCGTTAGGAGCCGCATTCTCGTTCTCGATCTACAGCATCATTTTGCGTCGACTCAATGTCGTGTACACAGCCGGCTACATCACACGCAAGACATTCTTCTACGGACTTTTGACCGCATTGCCGTTCATGGCAATGGAGCCCGAACTGGCGACTTGGGAGACATTGTCTCAACCCATCGTATGGAGCAACCTCATCTTCCTCGGCCTGTTTGCATCTGTGCTTGCATATATAATTTGGGCGCAGGTAGTCAAGCGACTGGGTGCTGTCAAAGGATCAAATTACCTCTATCTGCAGCCTATCGCCACAATGATTATCTCAGCACTGATAGTGCCTGACGACAACATCACCATCATCGGCTGTCTGGGATGTGCGATGATACTTGGAGGCGTCTGGTTAGGCGATTATCTCAACAATAAACCGAAAAGGGGTTGACAAAGGGGTAGAAATTTTGTATCTTTGTAGTCAAATACCCAGACTATGAGTTTGACTCTCCCCCAATCATGGCAAACATTCGCAGGTGACTTGTGTGCTACCCCGGCATGGCAAGCGCTGAGCGATGCTGTCGAACGCGAATATGCAACCACCACCATCTACCCTCCACGCAACCAAGTGTTTGCTGCTCTTGAGGCATGTCCACCCGAGTCGATTAGAGTAGTCATCCTCGGCCAAGATCCTTATCATGGCCCGGGACAAGCAAACGGATTGGCATTCAGCGTGTCAGATGGCATAGAGTGCCCCCCGTCACTCCGCAACATCCTGCAAGAGGTACACAATGAGACAGGTGCGCCCATCCCCCCTAACGGCGACCTCACCCGTTGGGCACGTCAAGGAGTGCTGTTGCTCAATTCATCACTCACGGTCCGCGCAGGTCAAGCCGGCTCACACCGCGCACTCGGCTGGGAAGCGTGGACAGATGCCCTCATCGCACGCATATCAGACCGCTCGAACAGTCTCATCTTCTTGCTGTGGGGCTCGTGGGCTGCCCGCAAAGCGCCGCTGATAAACGCCCGTCGGCACCTCATCTACAAATCGGCACACCCCTCACCGCTGTCGGTTTACAGAGGTTTCTGGGGCTGCAATCACTTCAAGGATGTCAACGAGAGGCTCACTCGCCTTGGCCAAACCCCGATAGTATGGTAAAGGAAATAGCAGCCACACTGCTGATGATCAGTGTCTCAGTGTCGGCCTACCCTATCACCGACACGATGACAGGCACGTTCAGTGACCGCATACGCACTCTGCAGGCTCACCCCGACATGGACCCGCTGGGAGAGCCGATCTGGATCATGAACGAGCAGACCCCGCTAATTATCTCGTTTGACGACCTCTCGGAGGACTACCGTTATCTGCGCTATTCGCTCGTGCACTGTGACCGGCGCTGGCAGCCGTCAGGACTGGTAGACACCGAGTTTTTGAACGGATTCAACGAAAAGAGCATCGATGACTATCGCTACTCGCGTGGCACGGCAACACACTATGTGCATTACACCATCGCGTTTCCATCACCCGACATGCAACCCCTGCTGTCGGGCAACTACCTGCTGCGCATCTATGACGAGTCAGACCCTGATGAGATTTTGGCTCAAGTCAGACTGATGGTCGTAGAGCCCAAAACAGGCATATCGGCCGACGTCACGGGCGTCACCGATGTAGACTACAACTCAGCCCACCAACAGCTCACCATCATGGTGGACACCGAGGGAAGCGAAGTCCGCGACCCGTTCAACGACCTGACTGTCATGATCAGCCAAAACGGCCGTCTGGACAACGAAGTCACTGTCACAAAGCCGATGCGGGTAGTGGGCAAAACATTTGTCTATGAGCATCTGCCCTCCCTCATTTTTGACGGCGGCAACGAATATCGCCGTATGGAGGCTGTGTCGGTCACCTATCCCGGCATGCATGTCGACGCCATAGAGTATAGACACCCCTACTATCACGTGTTCCTCACCGAGGACAAACCGAGGCTGACAGGGAGGTATGAATATGACGAGACTCAAAACGGTGCGTTTTATATTCGCGACTACAACTCTGACGACTCAGACATCGAGGCCGAGTATGTGATCGCGCATTTCAGTCTCGACATGCCCAAACTCGCCACCACCGATATCTACCTCGACGGAGACCTGACAATGCGCCGGTTTGACGACAGTTCGCGGATGGTATATAACCCTGACACGCAGAGATATGAGAAAGTGATGCTATTGAAGCTCGGTGCATACAACTATCAGTATCTCACTGTCGGGCCACACGACACCCGTGGACGCACTGACGGCGTTGAGGGCAACCACTACCAAACCGGCAACCGCTATCTGATAAAAGTCTACGAGCGCAAACCGGGCGAACGCTATGACCGCCTCATCGGTGTCAACCGCATCGTAGTGAAATAGGCCTCACGTCACAACCCATCAATCACAATGACCGAAGAAACGATAATGTTAGAAATACAAAACACCCTCGTTACACTCGACCTGGCCGAGCAATTTTTTTGCTGCGACCTTGAAGCATGCAAGGGCGAATGTTGCATAGAGGGAGATGCCGGCGCTCCAATCACCGAAGCCGAACGAGCTGAGATTGAGCATGTGTTACCCGAAATCATCGACGACATGCTGCCCCAAGGCCGCGAAGCTGTCAAGCGCGACGGTGTCGCCTACATCGACGAGGAGGGGGACCTTGTCACCACCATCGTCGACGGGCGCAACTGCGCCTTCACATGCTACGGGCCCGACGGCATGTGTCTGTGTGCCATTGAGAAAGCCAAACGCGAAGGACGCATCAATTTTCTCAAGCCCGCATCATGCCACCTCTATCCGCTGCGTATAACCGAATATGAGAAGTTCACGGCGGTGAACTATCATCGCTGGAAAATCTGCCGTCCTGCCGAGAAACTCGGGCGCAAGCTCGGCATCAGGCTTTATCAATTCTTGCGCGAACCGCTGATAGCCCGCTTCGGGCAGTCATGGTACGACGAGCTATGCCTCGCCTGCGAGACCTATTTAGCGGAGAATGGAGACGCGGGCGCGCGTTGAAACGACACGCCAACTATTTTGTAAAGGATAACACTGTTATTTCAGCACGTCGTCAGGCGCCAAAGCTCACGCAGCGTGACACCATATGATGACTATTTGTCGTTGTAGTGGCCCTCCAACTCCACAACAAGAACGTTTACTTTATCATCGTAGATGTCATATATCATACGGTCATTGCGTGTGATGTGACGCGACCATACGATGTTATTTCCTCCGATGAGAGGTTCGGGGTGTCCGGTGCCATTGCGTGGATGTTCCTCCAATTCTTTCAACAGCTCTTTAAACTTGTTGAATGCAATTGGATTTGACTTTTTCCACTTCTTTAGAACCTTCACTGTCTGTTTGGAAAAGTCAATTGAATAGCTCATAGGTCATCCATCCATTTAGACGCGCTTTGAGAGTCGGCAAAATGAATAGTTTCGCCATCAAGCAACTCTTTCCGGGCTTCATCTATGCGTTTTTGAAGCTCGGGGGTTATCATCAGATCTTCTTTCCCCACGTTGACAAGAGCATAGATGTTATTTTTACGTCTTATCAGCACACTTTCTCCTTGGTCGGCACGAGAGAAAGATGCGGCAAGGTTATTGCGGTAGTCTCTAACTGATAGTACATCCATATTCATATTTTTTAAAGTGCAAATTTACTGTTTTTTCAACAAAATAACAATTTTGCGTACACATTTGTGTACACATTTTGCAATTAATTGTAGGATGCTATTAGCGGAGTATGGAGATGCGGGCGCGCGTTGATTTGATCTTGATGCCTTCGAGCTTTCTGACAAGCGCGTTCGCACGGTCGCGGGGCACAGCCGCTAAGGCGCAGTGATCATAGAGGTTGATGCGTCCGACCTCATCCTTGCTCAAACCTCCTTGCTGTATGAGCCAGCCGACGATGTCGCCTTTGGAGATTTTTTCTTTCTTCCCTTTGTCGAGATAGAGTGTGGCGACAAGGCTGACAATGGGATCGGTGCTCTGTCCGTCGGGCACAAAATCATAGTCGACGTTGACATAGTCGGGAATGTCCTCGCCCGGAGCGACAAGGATGTAGACCGTGCCGTCGGCACCCATTCGGGCGGTGCGTCCGTTGCGGTGAGTCCAGGCTTGCTCGGTCGGAGGAATATGGTAATGGATGACACCGCTCAGCCCCTCTATGTCGAGGCCGCGGGCGCCAAGGTCGGTCGATACAAGCACGGGCGTGGTGGCGTTGTCGAGCAAATCGACAGCCCATTGACGCTGCTGTTGGTCGAGGCCGCCATGATAGAGTCCCGCCGGCAAGCCATAGCGCTTGAGATGTTCGTACACGCGCTCGGCGCTCTCGCGATGGTTTACAAACACGATGTAACGACCATTATTGAGCGAACGGAGCAGTGTGGTCAATACGTCAAGTTTGTCGCGCTCAGGACTGTCAACACGCGCTATGCGAGTGTGGCGGCGGGGCGCGCCCTGCTCGGCATGAAATGCAAACACTTGCGGGTCACTGAGGTGCAAAAAGGGAGGCATCTCGGCAAGCTTGGTCGCCGATGTCAGCACCACGAGCCCGGGATGCCCCACCAACTTGGCTATCTGCTCCATCTCGTCGTAGAATCCCAGTTCGAGGCTCTTGTCATACTCGTCGAGCACCAATGCGCTTGCCTGTGAGATGTCGAGACGTCCGCGCTGTATGTGATCGAGGAGTCGTCCGGGTGTTGCAACGATGATGTCAGGAGTGACAGCGAGCGAGTTGCGCTCGTCTGCAACCGAATGCCCTCCATACAGAGCCACTGTCTTAAGACCGGTGGCGAGAGGCCTTATCACCTCGGCGACCTGCACCGTCAACTCGCGCGAAGGAGTGATGACGACAGCCTGCACACGTCCCTCAGAGCGGTCTGTGAGCCGACGCAACATGCCAATCACGAACGCGAGTGTCTTGCCGGTGCCGGTGGGTGAGAGCAACACGATTTCGTCTGCCTTTGTCTGAGACATAGTGCGCTGCATGGTGTTGAGCTCGGTGATGCCCATGCGGGCGGCAATATTATCGAGAATCTTTTTAGAGTCCATAATAAATAGTGTCTGAATGTCAACTAGTGTCTGAATGTCAACGCTTGCGGACGACGTTTTGTTGGGTCAAAATTGCCTCTGTCAAACACCGGCTCGCCGTTGATCCAAGTGGTCAGCACCATATAATTCACTTTAAGACCGGCGTAAGGGGTCCAACCACAACGGCTTATCACCGCGTCGTCGTCAATGACATTGTCAACACGAGTCACGCGCACCAGGTCGGCATACATCCCCGGAGAAATGACGCCTCTATTCTTGATACCATAGATCTGCATGGGCTTCATACTCATTAGGGTTGTCACTGTCGGCGCATCAGCAATCGACAGCATAAGGGGGAGCGAAAACTGTACTCCCGGCATACCCGAGGCTGCGTGGAGAGCATCACCCTCCTTATCGGCCGGCAGATGTGGAGCGTGATCGGTGGAGACATGCGTGATCACGCTCCCGAGCGCCTGGCGCAGAGCCTCGCGGTCGGACGCGCTCTTGATTGCCGGGTTGCACTTGATCCTCGAACCACGCACGCCATAGTCGGTGACGTCAAACATCAGATATTGCGGACAGGTTTCGAGATAGAGGTTTTCGACATTGGCGGCCAGAAGTAATTCGTCAGCGGTCGACAGATGCATCAGCACACACCGACGCCCTGTGTCGCGGGCAAGCCTCACCACGCGGGCGGCAGCCTTGACACATGCCTGACGTGAGCGTATGACCGGATGGCAGTCAATCGGCACCGGAGTCACCGCGTCGCTCACCAAGGCGGCATTAGCGGCAATGACGGCGTTATCCTCGGCGTGAAAAGCCATAGGCACGCCTGACGGCAACCGGTCAGCTAACTCAACGAGCATCGCGTCATCGTCCATGCACATGTTGCCTGTCGAAGCTCCGAGAAAGACCTTGACACCGGGACAATACTCATAGTCACCGGCTATCAACTGAGACACGTTGTCGTTTGTCGCGCCGATGAAAAAGCCATAGTTAGCCCATGACACATCGGCTGCGCGGGCCATCTTGTCTGCGATGGCGTCAAATGTCACCGTCTGCGGCTTTGTGTTGGGCATGTCAAGATATGAGGTGACGCCGCCGGCGACGGCTGCGCGGCTCTCGCTCTCGATGTCGCCTTTGGCAGTCAGTCCGGGGTCGCGAAAATGAACGTGGGTGTCGATGACTCCGGCCATGAGGAGATCGCCGCCGAAGTCAATGGTGCGGTCACACCCGTCAATGACCATCTGAGACGGATTGCCGACGCCCTGCGACTCAATGAACTCGCCGTCAATCACGACAAAGCCTCGTGTCACACCCTCGGACGACACGACATCGGCATTATATATCAATGTTTTCATGCTTTTTTATTCTTTTTCCACAACGCGTCCCAACGCAGCCTGATGACGCCAAAAACGGCCTC